>JAEWGK010000150.1 GCA_023388385.1 Actinomycetes bacterium
GCCGTGAGCTGCTCAGCCAAATCCCCGGAGCGGATCTCCGGCAGGCGCCACAGCACGAACGCCGTGCAGGCGCCGACGACGACCGCGAGCGAGGGGTAGAGGCGCCGCAGCGTCCGCCAGACGGACCACCACGGGTTGAGGTTCGCGTCCGGGCGATCGGCGTGACGGATCAGCGAACCCAGAAAGAAGAACCCCGAAAGGAGGAGGAACACGTCGACGCCGCCGGACACGCGACCGACGTAGACGTGGAAGACGACGACCAGGGCGATGGCGATGCCCCGTAGACCGTCCAGGTCATGGCGGTAGGGCGTGCGGCGGACGTCATGGTGGGATGGCGACGTCGCGGACACGGCAATCGAACCTATCAGCCGGGAGCGCCCGGGTCGTGGTCGGGTGAGGGCGTGCGCGCCGCGGCCGGGGCCGGACCGGGTATCCGGACGGGTTCGGGCGGGGATCCGGCGGCCGTCAGGGCTCGGAGAGCCGGTCCAGGAACGGGCCGATGCGGCGGTCGAGCTCCGGCGCGAGCGTGCCGGTGAACGCCGCGGCGAGGTGGTCGTCGTCGCGATAGACCCAGCGGTTGCCGATGACGGCCGGGCAGACGTCGCCGTCGCACAGGACGTCGCCGAAGTCGACCTGGAGGGAGTCCCGGTAGCCGCCGAGCAGCAGCGCGCCGTCGTCGACGTCGTCGAGGGTCGCCGAGCGCCTCACGGCGCAGTCGTCCGGGTCGCCGCCGACGACGATGCAGCGGGCGGCCACGTAGTCCCCGCCGTCGGCGTCGATGCTCCAGGGGTTGTCGCGGAAGCCGAGGATCGGAATGCCGAGACCCGCGACCTCGTCCCAGAACGCGCGGTAGCCGTCCGGCGTGTAGTCGCCCGGGGCGTCGGGGCGGGGGCGCGTCGTTGTGGAGACGACGAGGTCGGGACGCTCCCCGCGGATGCGGTCGAGCTGGTGGTGCGACCAGGCGTCGCAGTAGCCCTTCACACCCGGAAAGGTCCCGAACGCCGCCGGGCATGCGTCGCGGATGAGCAGTTCGACGCGCCACCCGTGGTCGCGGGCGACAGGGTCGAGGGCCGGGAACCAGTGCAGGCTGTGGGAGCCGCCGATGAGCACCATCGTCTTCGCCCCGTCCGGGTCGCCGAAGACGCACGGCTCGCCGGTGGAGGAGACCTCCGGGAAGAAGTCGAGCGGATCCTCCGTGCCCGCAGTGCATCCCGTGTACCTCGGCACCTCGTATGAGTCCGCGAGGATGGTGAAGTCCGGGATGGGCTTCATGCCCGCCGGGACCGCCCGGCCGTCCGTGACGGCGAGGGCCCCCGGGTAGACCGCGCGATCGTTGGTGTGCGCGCGGAAATCCGCGATCATGCCGCGTGCCACGGGCATGGTGGATGCGCACGCGACGGCGACGGCTGCGACGGCGACAGCGGCGGCGGCGCGCAGGCGGGCGTCGCGGCGGGTGCGCAGGCCCGTGACCGCCCCGCGGACGACGGGTTCGCCGGCGCGGGGGCGGGTGCGGTGCTGCTGGAGCGGAACCTCGATGAAACGGTGGGTGGCCCAGGCCAGGGCGAGCGAGACGGCGATGATCGCGGTGCCGGTGACGGGGCCCGGCCGGTCCTCGTTGAGGATGTTGACCGCGATGATGAGCAGTGGCCAATGCCACAGGTAGAGGGAGTAGGCGATGCGGCCGAGGAGCAGGACGGGCCGGCTCTCCAGGAAGACGGTGGCGGGACCGGGGCGTCCGCCGGAGAGGATGACCAGGGCCGCCCCGCCGAGGGGCAGCAGGGTCCAGGGGCCGGGGAACTCGGAGGCGCCGTCGAGGAACAGGCCCGTTGCGGCGATGAGGACGATGCCGAGGGGCGCGGCGATGCGGGCGGCGCCGTCGCCGAGCAGGGGGCCGCGGCCGGAGGCGCGGCGGCGTGCCATGACGAGCACAAGGACGCCACCGAGGCCGAGCTCCCAGAAGCGGGCGACGGTGGAGTAGTAGTTGGCGACCTGATTCACCGAGTGCAGGTGGATGGCCACCGCGAACGAGACGGCCGTCCCGGCCGCCAGCAGGGGCAGGGCGGTCCGGGCGACGGCGCCGGACGCGCTGCGGCGCAACCGGTGGACGGCCGCGATGGCGGCGATGACGAGGATGGCGAAGACGTAGAACTGGAACTGGACCGCCATGGACCACAGGTGCTGCAGCGGCGAGATGTCGCCGGCTGCGGCGCCGTACTCGGCCGACTTCATGGTGAGCTTCACGTTTTCCGCGTAGGCGAGGGACGCGACGACCTGCTCGGCCAGCTCCATGGTCCTCAGCTCGGGGGCGAAGGCGAGGACCAGGCTGACGCAGGCCGCGATGACGGTGACGAGCGCCGGGTAGAGGCGGCGCAGGGTCCGCCAGATGGACCACCACGGGTTGATGGAGGAGCCGGGCTGGTCCGCGTTGCGGATCTGCGAGCCGAGGAAGAAGAACCCGGACAGCAGGAGGAAGACGTCGACGCCGCCGGACACGCGGCCGACGTAGACGTGGAACAGGACGACGAGCGCGATGGCGATGCCGCGCAGGCCGTCCAGATCGTGGCGGTATCCGGGGGCGCCGGATGTGGCGGGGGAACTCATCGTCGCGGGCACGGCGGGTGAACGTAGCATCGCGACGTTACGGCGGGGGTGGAATATGGGGGTGGCGGGAGATGATGTGGCCGATCGAATGGGCGCCTTCGCCGGACGCGCCGGGGTCGCGCTTTGGGGACTGCGGCCCCGCGCTGGTAGGGTGTCCCGGGTCGTCCGGCCCGCACGTGCGCGGCGGGCGGCATCTGCAGACACCGTCAGCGCCCACGGACGCCCGGTGGTCACCTGCAGCCCAAACCCAAGGGCAAAACCGGCCCGCGGATCCCTGCCGCGGGTGTCATCAGAATTGCCCCGTGACCGAAGAGAAAGGCAGGCCCCCATGGCCGTCAAGATCAAGCTCCAGCGCCTCGGCAAGATCCGCACCCCGCACTACCGCGTCGTCGTCGCCGATGCCCGCACCCGCCGCGATGGCCGCGTCATCGAGAACATCGGCATCTACGAGCCGAAGGCCGAGCCGTCCGTCATCCGCATCGACTCCGAGCGCGCGCAGTACTGGCTGGGCGTCGGCGCCCAGCCGACCGAGCCGGTCCTCGCCCTGCTGAAGATCACCGGCGACTGGCAGAAGTTCAAGGGCCTGCCGGGCGCCGAGGGCACCCTGAAGGTCGCCGAGGAGAAGCCGTCCAAGCTTGACCTCTTCAACAAGGCTCTCGCCGAGGCCAACGAGGGCCCCTCCGCCGAGGACGTCGCCGCCAAGGCCCGCAAGAACAAGGACGAGCAGCGAGCCAAGGCGGCCGAGGCCGCCGAGGAGTCCGTCGACGACGCCGAGTAAGTCGTCCGCGGCGCCGTCCGCACCCCGCGCCCCGAGCGCACCGCACGCCGTCCCGGGTGGCATCAGTCACCCAGGGGCGGCGTTCGCCGTGTCCGGGGTCCGCACCCGGGCGTTGTCGGGTGGGCCGCTAGGTGTAGTGTCCCGTGAGGTTGTGAACGACCTCGGCGGGAGTCCGGCCGCCCAACGCGTGATGGGGCCGGTGGTGATTGTAGTCGTGCAACCACCCCGGATACCGCCGCGCACGGGCGGCCT
>JAEWGK010000174.1 GCA_023388385.1 Actinomycetes bacterium
GCCCGGCTGGGTGCGACGTCGTGGACGCGGACGGCCCAGGCGCCGCGGTCCGCGGCCAGCGCCGTGACCGCCGCGGTGGCGGAGTCCGCCTCGCGCGGGGCGCGGGGGCCGCCGTCGACGACGGTGGCGACGAAGCGCTTGCGGCTGGCCCCGACCAGCACGGGGACGCCGAGGCCGACGAGCTCCGGCAGCTCCTTCAGCAGCGTCCAGTTGTCGTCGGCGTTCTTGGCGAAGCCCAGGCCCGGGTCGAGGATGAGCCGGTCGCGTGGGATGCCGGCGGCCTCCGCCGCCTCCGCCCGGGCCAGCAGGTGGTCGCGGACCTCCGCGACGATGCCGCGCGGGTCCGGCTCCGCCCGGCCGGAGGCGGAGCCGAAGCGGTCGGTGCGCCAGTGCATGAGGCACACCGCTGCGTCGTGGCCGGCGCACACCTCCAGCATGCGGGGGTCGGCGAGGCCCCCGGAGACGTCGTTGACGATGGCCGCACCGGCCTCCAGGCACGCCTCCGCGACGGAGGCGCGCATCGTGTCGACGGAGACCGCGACGCCGTCGGCCGCGAGTTCCCGGACGACCGGAACGACGCGGGCGAGCTCCCGCTCCTCCGGCACGCGGACGGCGCCCGGGCGGGTGGACTCGCCGCCGACGTCGATGATGTCCGCACCGGCTGCGAGCAGCACCCGGGCGTGGGCTGCGGCGGAGATGGGGTCCGCCCACCGACCGCCGTCGGAGAAGCTGTCGTCGGTGACGTTGACGATGCCCATGACCAGGCACCGGTCGCGCCCGTGCAGCAGGTCGGCGACGTCGATCATGTCCTGTCCTCCTCGGTCGTCGTCCCGGGGCCCCGGGTCCGGGACGCGCCCCGGCCCACGGTCACCGGCCGGTGATGAGAGCCATCGCCTCCGCGCGGGAGCGCGCGTCCCGCTTGAACCCGCCGCGCACCGCCGACGTGATGGTGGTGGCTCCGGGCTTGCGGATGCCGCGCATCGCCATGCACAGGTGCTCGCACTCGATGACGACGATGGCGGACTGCGGGTTGAGCCGCTCCACCAGGGCGTCTGCGACCTGCGAGGTCAGGCGCTCCTGGACCTGCGGGCGCTTGGCGTACAGGTCGACCAGGCGGGCGAGCTTGCTCAGACCCGTCACGCGGCCCTCGGGGCCGGGGATGTAGCCGATGTGCGCCTTGCCGAAGAACGGCACGAGGTGGTGCTCGCACGTCGAGTAGATGGGGATGTCCTTGACCAGGACGAACTCCTGGTGGCCCTCGTCGAACGTCTTGGCCAGGACCTCGGACGGGTCGACGTGGAGGCCCGCGAAGATCTCGCGGTACGCCCGCGCGACGCGGGCCGGGGTCTCCGCCAGGCCCTCGCGGTCCGGATCCTCGCCGACCGCGAGCAGCAGCTCGCGGACCGCGGCCTCGGCGCGCGCCTGGTCGAATGCGTCGCCGGAGGCGTCGGCCGCGGAGTCCGACTGGTACTCGTCGTCATCGTGGTGGCAGCAGCTCACTGGTCCCCGTCCTCTTCCGGGATGCGGTGGTGGCGGCCCGTGGTGCGCGGCGGCGTGGGACCGTCGCCGGCCGGGGGCGCCTCCGGGGAATCCGGGGAGGCGCCGACGGGGCCGCCGTGCGGTGCGTCGTCGATGCAGCCGTGCTCCGGCTGCTCGCGCTCCGGCAGACGGAATCCGCGCGGGGCGGGGTCCGCGGCGGCGCCGGAGGTGTCCGGGGCGCCGAGCGGGCGGTCCGCGCCATGAGCGCCGGAGGCGTGGGCACCGGAGCCGGGCACCGGGTAGTTGGAGGTGCCGGGGTGGGTGCCGGGGTCGCCGGCGCCGGCGCGGTCGGCGTCGTCATGCGACTCGGCGGGGCGAACCGGGGCAAAGACGTTCTCGCGCTTCGGCGGCTCCTCGCCGCGCTCGATGGCGAGTTCCACCGGGGTCTTCACCGGCTCGCGGCCGTCGGCCGGGTACTGCGACGGCTGATCGAAGAACGTGACGCGCGGGCGGATCTCCACGTCCGCGAACAGGGCCTCCAGGTCCGGGCGGCGCAGGGTCTCCTTCTCCAGGAGCTTCTCCGCCAACCGGTCCAGGTGGTCCCGGTTGTCGCGCAGGATGGCGTAGGCCTCGTCGTGCGCCTTCGTGATGAGGGAGCGGACCTGGCGGTCGATCTCCGCGGCGATCTCCGGGGAGTAGTCCAGCGTGCCGTCGCGGCCCGCGCCCATGAACGGATCGCCGGCCTCCTCGCCGTACTTCACCGTGCCCAGCGCCGGGCTCATGCCGTAGTCGGTGACCATCGCGCGGGCGATCTTCGTCGCCTGCTCGATGTCGGCGGATGCTCCGGTGGTCGGCAGGCCGAAGACCAGTTCCTCCGCCGCGCGGCCGCCCATGGCGAAGACCAGGCGGGCGAAGAGTTCCGGCAGGTTGTACATGCCCTTGTCGTCCTCCGGCACCGTCAGCGCGTGGCCGCCCGTGCGGCCGCGCGCCAGGATGGTGACCTTGTAGACGCGCTCGATGTCCTTCAGCGCCCACGCGGCGAGGGTGTGGCCGCCCTCGTGATACGCGGTGACCTTCTTCTCCTGCTCGGAGATGACCTTCGACGTGCGGCGCGGGCCGCCGACGACGCGGTCGACCGCCTCCTCCAGCGCATCGGCGGTGATGATGTCGCCGTTGACGCGGGCCGTGAGCAGCGCCGCCTCGTTGAGGACATTGCGCAGATCCGCACCGGACATGCCGGCGGTGCGCTTGGCCAGCGACGCCAGATCGGCGTCCGGGCCCAGCGGCTTGTCCTTCGCGTGGACCTTCAGGATCGCTTCACGTCCCTTCAGATCCGGCGCGGTGACGGGGATCTGACGGTCGAAGCGGCCCGGGCGCAGCAGCGCCGGGTCCAGGACGTCCGGCCGGTTCGTGGCCGCCATGATGATGACGCCCTCGCGCTCGCCGAAGCCGTCCATCTCCACGAGCAACTGGTTCAGCGTCTGCTCGCGCTCGTCATGGCCGCCGCCCATGCCGGCGCCGCGCTGGCGGCCGACCGCGTCGATCTCGTCGATGAAGATGATGCAGGGGCTGTTCTCCTTGGCCTGCTTGAACAGGTCACGGACGCGGGAGGCGCCGACGCCGACGAACATCTCGACGAAGTCGGAGCCGGAGATGCTGTAGAACGGCACCCCCGCCTCGCCCGCGACGGCGCGGGCCAGCAGCGTCTTGCCGGTGCCGGGCGGGCCGTACAGCAGCACGCCGCGCGGGATCGTCGCGCCCAGCTTCTCGTAGCGGCCCGGGTTCTGCAGGAAGTCCCGGATCTCGTCGAGCTCCTGCACCGCCTCATCCGCGCCGGCGACGTCGGCGAACGTGTTGGTCGGCTCCTCCTTGCTCATCAGCTTCGCCCTGGAGCCGCCGAAGCCGAACATGCCGCCGCGGCCGCCGCCCTGCATGCGGCTGAAGAACCACATGACCAGCAGGAAGAAGATGAGCATCGGCAGCAGGAAGCCGATCATCGACATGAGGAAGGAATCCTGCGTGACGTTCGTCGTGAACGACTGCATGCCCGTGCCCTGCGCCTCCGTGAGGCGGTCGAAGACCTGGTCGGAGGCGCGCGCCGGGTACTTGGCGACAATCTCCTCGACGTCCTTCTCGCCCTCGACCTCGATGCCCTGCTTGAGGGTGAGGCGCAGGCGCTGCTCGCGGTCGTCGATCTGCGCCGACTCGACGTTGCCGCCGGAGATCTGCTCGAGAGCCACGGACGTGTCCACGTCCCGGAGGCCCCGCGTGTCGTCCGTCAGCGTCGTCATGGCGTAGAGCAGCAGCAGGATGACGCCGACTGCGCCGGCAATGCGGAAGACCTTCTTCGTGTCCATGTCGCGGTTTCGGGGTGCCTTCTCTTCGAGGGGTGTGGTCGCGTCCGGAGGGGCGGGCCGCCCCGTGCGCCGGGCCCGGCGGGCCCACCCGGTGGAAACGCGCCGCGGCGCCGGAAGGTTCCCGGCGGCCGGCGCGGGTCACGTCGTCACGCACTGTCCGCGCGGGCCCCGGTGGCGCCGGGGGCGCAGCACGCGGGCGGCGTCAGGAGCGGTAGACGCGCGGGTGCAGCGTGCCGACGTACGGCAGGTCGCGGTAGCGCTCCGCGTAGTCCAGGCCGTAGCCGATGACGAACTCGTTGGGGATGTCGAACCCCACGTCGGCGATGTCGATGCGGGCTCGCAGCGCGTCGGGTTTGCGCAGCAGGGTAATGACCTCGAGCGAACGCGGGTTGCGGTTGCGGAGGTTCTTGATGAGCCACGACAGCGTCAGGCCCGAGTCGATGATGTCCTCCACGATGAGGACGTCGCGGCCCTCGATGTCGCGGTCCAGGTCCTTGAGGATGCGGACGACGCCGGAGGACGACGTCGAGTTGCCGTACGACGACACGGCCATGAACTCCAGCTGGGCCGGGCGGTCGAGGGCCCGGGCGAAGTCGGTCATGAAGAAGACCGCGCCCTTGAGCACGCCGACGAGCACCAGGTCGTCCTCCCCGTCCGCGTATCGCTGCGCCACCCGATCCGCCATCTCCCGGATGCGGGCCCGCAGCTCGTCCTCGTGGATGAGGATGGCCTCCACGTCCTCGCCGTACGGATTCTCCGGGACGTCGAAGTCCTTGACGTCGTGCATGTGCTGTCCTGCCTTTCGCCGGGGTCCCCCGGCGGCGTCGTCCGAAACTCCCGGGTGCGCGCTCACCCGGGCGATGTGTTCAGCGTGCCATTTATCCGGCACACTACCAACCTGCGGGTGGGGCACCCCTCTCCGCCGCACGTGGCGACGGGCCCCGCGGCCGGCACGGCGGCCGGCCCCGCGCCCGCGTCGCCGGCCAGCCGCTCCACCGCGGCGACGTGGGCGGCCG
>JAEWGK010000041.1 GCA_023388385.1 Actinomycetes bacterium
ATGCCGGGAATCCTAGTGCGCCCCAGGTCGCGCGAGGACCCGGGTGTGCGGAGAGCCGCCAGGCCGGACCCGGCCCCCGTCCCCGCGGCCGCGCATGAACTAGGATGATGAATCGGTCCCGCGCGCACCGGGGACGGCCGCCCGCCGCCCCGGGACCGCCGCTGGCGCCGATCCCCCGTGGTGTAATGGCAACACTCCTGATTTTGGTTCCGGCATTCCAGGTTCGAGTCCTGGCGGGGGAGCATGACGGGCTCGCGTCCGGGCACGTGGAGGATCGCGGCCGCGAACGGCCTGCAGAACGCCGGCGATCAGATCGCCAACGCGAAGACCGGGTTGCCCTGACTGTTACACCAGCCGGGGCCCGGGTTCCTCGTCGGCCTGCTGGTCACCGGCCTCGTCTCCGGCGGTCCGGCCATGCCCGGCGGCGGATGGGCGCTACTGCTTCTCGCCGCCATAGGCGCTGCGGGGGTCCTCGCCGCGACGGCGCTGCCGGAGGTCTCCGACCGGGCGAGCCGGGACGGGTAACGTGCGGGGCAACCGACCCCGAACGAGGAGAGTTGCCCCATGACCAACGGCACCGCCACCGCGGTCGTCATCCTGGCCGCCGGCGCCGGCACCCGCATGAAGTCGGAAACCCCGAAGATGCTGCACGCCATCGGGGGCCGCACCATGCTGGAGCACGCCCTGCACGCGGCCCACGGACTCGGCGCCGACGACATCGCAGTCGTCGTCGGACACCAGAAGGAGAAGGTCATCGACGCCGTCTCCGGCTGGGTCGCCGGCGTCGGCGAGCGGGAGGGCGAGGGGGCGCTGCCCGGCGGCGTCATCATCGCCCACCAGGCGGAGCAGAACGGCACCGGCCACGCCGTGCAGTGCGCCTTCGAGGCCCCGGAGCTGGCGGACTTCGACGGCAACGTCATCGTCACGACCTCCGACGTCCCGCTCCTCGACGCGGAGGCCCTGGCCGACCTCGTCGCCGAGCACGATCGCAAGCCCCGCGCCGCCGTCACCGTGCTCACCTCCACCGTCGAGGACCCGCACGGCTACGGCCGCATCGTCCGCAACGCCGACGGCGAGGTGCTGCGCATCGTCGAGGAGAAGGACGCCACCGACGAGGAGCGCGCCATCACCGAGGTCAACTCCGGCGTCTACGCCTTCGACGCCGCCACGCTGCGCCACGCGCTGACGAAGCTGGACTCCGACAACGCCCAGGGCGAGCTCTACCTCACCGACGTCATCGGCATCGCCCGCGAGACCGACCGCGTCGTCCGCGCCCACCGCATCGCCGACGCCGAGCGCGTCGCCGGCGTCAACGACCGCGTCCAGCTCGCCCGCCTCGGCCGCGCCCTCAACGACCGCGTGCTGGAGAAGCACATGCGCGGCGGCGCCACCATCGTCGACCCGGCAACCACCTGGATCGACGTCGACGTGGAGATCGGCCGGGACGTCACCATCCTCCCGGGCGTCCAGTTGCACGGCGGCACCCGCATCGCCGACGGCGCGACCATCGGCCCGGACACCACGCTGACGGACATGATCGTCGGCGAGGGCGCTTCCGTCGTCCGCACCCACGGCTCCGGCTCGGAGATCGGCGCGCGCGCCACCGTCGGCCCCTTCACCTACATCCGCCCCGGCACGAAGCTCGGCGAGGAGGGCAAGCTCGGCGGCTTCGTCGAGGCCAAGAAGGCCGAGATTGGCCGCGGCTCCAAGGTGCCGCACCTGACCTACATCGGCGACGCCACCGTCGGCGAGCACTCCAACATCGGCGCCTCCTCCGTCTTCGTCAACTACGACGGCGTGAACAAGCACCGCACCACCATCGGCAGCCACTGCCGCACGGGTTCGGACACCATGTTCATCGCCCCCGTGACGGTCGGTGATGGGGCGTATTCGGGTGCGGGTACAGTCATCAAGGACGATGTTCCGCCGGGCGCACTGGCCGTCAGCGCGGGTCGGCAACGGAACATCGAGGGCTGGGTCGCGCGCAAGCGGCCCGGCACCGCGGCCGCCGAGGCGGCGGCCGCGGCGAACACCGCGACCGACGAGGAAGGCGACGGCAACCGATGACCGGCGAGTGGACCGACAACCAGAAGAACCTGATGCTCTTCTCCGGGCGCGCGCACCCGGAGCTGGGCACGGCGGTGGCGAAGGAGCTGGGCGTCCAGCTCACGCCGATGACCGCCCGCGACTTCGCGAACGGGGAGATCTTCGTCCGCTTCGAGGAGTCGGTGCGAGGCTGCGACGCCTTCGTGCTGCAGTCCCACCCCCAGCCGCTGAACAAGTGGCTGATGGAGCAGCTCATCATGATCGACGCCCTGAAGCGCGGCTCCGCCAAGCGCATCACCGCGATCCTCCCCTTTTTCCCGTACGCGCGCCAGGACAAGAAGCACCGCGGCCGCGAGCCGATCTCCGCCCGCCTGGTCGCCGATCTGCTGAAGTGCGCCGGTGCCGACCGCATTGTCAGCGTCGACCTGCACACCGATCAGATCCAGGGCTTCTTCGATGGCCCGGTCGATCACATGCACGCAATGCCGATCCTGACCCAGCACATCCGGGACAACTACCCGCTGGACGACATCTGCGTCGTCTCTCCCGACGCCGGCCGCGTGAAGGTCGCCGAAAAGTACGCCAACACGCTTGGCGACGCCCCGATGGCCTTCGTGCACAAGACCCGCAGCGTCGACGTCGCCAACGAGGTCGTCGCGAACCGCGTCGTCGGCGACGTCGAGGGCCGCACCTGCGTGCTCATCGATGACATGATCGACACCGGCGGCACCATCGCCGGCGCCGTCGGCGTGCTGCGCGAGGCGGGCGCCAAGGACGTCATCATCGCCACCACCCACGGTGTGTTCTCCGGCCCGGCCCGCGAGCGTCTGTCCAAGTGCGGCGCCAAGGAGGTCATCGCGACCGATACCCTGCCGCAGGACACCGAGGGCTGGGACAACCTGACCGTCCTGCCCATCGCCCCGCTGCTGGCGCAGACCATCCACGAGATCTTCGAGAACGGTTCCGTCACGACCCTTTTCGAGGGCCAGGCGTAGCAGCTCCGGACCCGGGCACCGGGACCAGGGCTTTCCG
>JAEWGK010000081.1 GCA_023388385.1 Actinomycetes bacterium
CACGGCGACCACGTGCACGGCCCGGGCTGCGGCCACGTGGCCGTCCCCCACGGCGACCACGTGGACTACATCCACGACGGCCACCGCCACGCCGCCCACGGCGACCACTACGACGAGCACTAGGCCGCCGGTCGCGGGGCGCAGGCCATCTGCAGGAGCCGGCGACGCGGGGCGGCCGGGCGTGCGCCCCTCCTAGTGCCCGATGGAACCCGTGGAGTCGCCGTCGGCGGAGCGCGACGCGTAGCCGGCGGCGTCCTCCTCCGTCGCCTCGGTTTCGACGGCCGTGCCGTCGCCCGGCTCGACATCGGGGCGGTAGGGGTTCCACCAGGTCGGCACGGCGCCCTCCGGCGCCGTCTCCTCCCACGCGGGCAGCAAGGCGTAGAGTTGCTGCCCCACGTTCGCCATGATCGCGTCGACGGTCTCGTTCGCCCCGCCCGGGAAGTGCGTCATGGCGCCGAAGGCGATGGCGCCGCCCGGCGTGTAGAGGACGCCCATGTCGTTGGCCTCCTCCGCCGTGTCGCCCGACTTCTGCGTGGAATTGCCCACGTAGGCGGTGGTGCGGTTCCAGCTGCCGGCGGTGAGGATCTGCAGGAGCTGGCGGGCGTCGGAGACGGTCATGAAGTCCTCGTACGGATCGCCGTCGGCGGCCTCCTGCAGCCGCGTCATGAACACGCCCGCGGCCTCCGGGGAGATGGAGTTCCGCTCGCCGTCGTCGCTGGGGACGAACAGCTTGTTGTGGATGTGGAACTCCGGCGGGACCCCCATCTTCTCCAGGTAGTCGTTGATGACGTCGAAGCCGCCGACCGCGTCGATGAGCGCGTTCGCCGACGTGTTGCACGAGTAGCTGGCGACGTACTGGATGAGCTGACCGACCGTGTACTGGCCCCAGCCCGCCACCGACACCGGCACGACGTCGTCGCCGTCGACCGTGACGACCTCCGAGAGGTCGTCGGAGAACTTGTCGATCGCGGTGGCCAGAACCGCCGACTTGATGGTCGACGCCGGGTAGAACGCGCCCTCATCGCCGGCGTTGGCCGTGAGGCCCTCCTCCGGGCCGCCCACGACGCGGACCCACACGCCGAGGTCGATGCCGTACTGGTCGGCGGTCTCCACCGCGTCGTCGAGGATCTCCTGGGCCTCTGCCCAATCCTTCTGCTCCATCGCCTCCCACGGCGGCTTCGGGGGCTTCGCCGGAGCAGACGGCTCGGCCGGGCCGCGCTCCTTCACGCATGCTGACAGGGAGCCGACGGCCAGGAGGGCGGCGACTGACGCCGCGGCCCATCGGCGGGCGCCGGGGCGCACATGGAGCGAGGTCATCGTGGGGAGGACAGCCTTTCGATATGGGAGGAACACGTGGATGCGGGCTGGACAGCGCGATCGGGGCCCGACCGCTCGATGGGGGTGGGCTGCGGGGCGGCGCGGGAACCGTCGCACAGCGCAACCCCGCACGCGGCGACTCGGAGACTAACGGCGGCCCCGACATCCACCCCACGTGAGAAGGCCCCGGCACCCCTGAAAAGGGGTCCGGGACTGTTGCGGGGAGGCTAGATGATGCCCTGGGCGAGCATCGCGTTGGCGACCTTCTTGAAGCCCGCGATGTTCGCGCCGATGACGTAGTCGTGCTCGTGGTCGTACTCGGCGGCGGTGGCCTCGCAGGTGGCGAAGATGTTCTCCATGATGCCCTGCAGACGCTTGTCCGTGTACTCGAACGACCAGGAGTCGCGGGTGGCGTTCTGCTGCATCTCCAGCGCGGAGGTGGCGACGCCGCCGGCGTTGGCGGCCTTCCCCGGGGCGAAGTGGATCTTCGACGCCCGGAACTTCTCGACGGCCTCCGGGGTCGACGGCATGTTCGCGCCCTCGGCGACGTAGCGGCAGCCGTTGTCGATGAGGGTCTGCGCGTCATCGCCGTTCAGCTCGTTCTGCGTGGCGCACGGCAGGGCGACGTCGCAGGCGACCTCCCAGATGTTGCCGTGCTCGTGGAACTCGGCTCCCTCGGTCTCCTTGACGTAGTCGGAGACGCGGAGGCGGCGGACCTCCTTGATGTCCTTCAGCAGCTCGACGTCCACACCGCCCGGGCAGGAGACGTAGCCGGAGGAGTCGGAGAAGCCGACGACGGTGGCCCCCTGCTGCTGCGCCTTCTCGATGGCGTAGATGGCGACGTTGCCGGAGCCGGAGACCAGCACCTTCGCGCCCTCCAGGGACTCGCCGTGGGAGCGCATCATGCGGTCGGTGAAGTACACGGTGCCGTATCCCGTGGCCTCGGTGCGGACCAGGGAACCGCCCCAGGTCAGGCCCTTGCCCGTGAGGACGCCGGACTCGTGCTCGTTCGCCAGGCGGCGGAACTGGCCGAACAGGTAGCCGATCTCGCGGCCGCCGACGCCGATGTCACCGGCCGGGACGTCGCGGTACTCGCCAATGTGGCGGTGCAGCTCGATCATGAAGGACTGGCAGAAGCGCATGATCTCCAGCTCGGACTTGCCCTTCGGGTCGAAGTCGGAGCCGCCCTTGCCGCCGCCGATGGGCAGGCCGGTCAGGGAGTTCTTGAAGATCTGCTCGAAGCCCAGGAACTTGATGATGCCGAGGTTGACCGACGGATGGAACCGCAGGCCGCCCTTGTAGGGGCCGAGCACCGAGTTGAACTGGACGCGGAAGCCACGGTTGACCTGCACATTGCCGGCGTCGTCGACCCACGGGACGCGGAGGATGATCTGGCGCTCCGGCTCGCAGAGCCGCTGGACCAGGCCGTAGTCGCCGTAGTGCGGGTCCTTGCGCAGCACGATCTTCAGGGAGTCCAGCACCTCGGACACGGCCTGGTGGAACTCAGGCTCGCCGGCGTTGCGGCGCAGCACCTCCTGGTAAAAGTCGGCGACCCTCTCATCGACGTTCAATGCTTCACCTTTCTGCACGGCCCGCCGGGTCTTCGCCTCGGGGATCCGCGGGCCGCCGGTGGTGTGCGGGGCGCGCGAGTCCGGGTCCGGACGGCCTCTCCGGCCGGGACGGGGGTTGAAATGCCGGGCTCCATTGTTTCACGCGGCCGCCCCGTTGTGAAACAGGCGTGTTAAATCTAGAGGAAAATCCATGTTTCCATAACGTGATAGGAGCCACGCGCCGAGCGTGTCAGGGTTCGACGCTGACGGCCCAGGGATAGGTCGCGATTTCCTCGATCGTGTCGTGGACGTCGCGGATCGCCGGGTCCGGCGGCAGGTCCACCTCGGGGGTGAGCAGCTTCGCCAGCTCCATGGTCAGGGAGTTCAGGGACCCGGTGACCCCCTCGACGTCCAGCGCGTAGCGCTTGACGACGCGCCCCTCGACCTCCTCCTCCGGATGCTGTCGCTCCCACTGCCCGACCAGCTGGGCATCGTCCCCGCCGTCGGAGACGGAGACGTCGGCGGCGGCCAGCCGCCCGTCGGCGATGAGCTGGTCGAGGCGGGCGCGGAATGCGGTGGCGAGGGCGTCGGCCTCGTCGGAGGGGACCAGGCAGTCGAACACGATGGCAGTCATGGCGGTGAGGTTAGCCTTGCATGGATTCCTCCGCCACCCCCGGCAGGGCTCGCCGCCGCGTCTCCGGGGCCGGGCGCTGGCGGCGGGGGCTCGTCGTCACGCACCGCATGCGCTCACCGGCCGTCGGCGATGTCGGGGACCTGGATATTGTCGTGGCCATGGGCTCATCCCTCCTCACCCCCGGCCCTCCGCTGTACGTCGCGCTGGTGCTGCTCGTCGTCATCGCGACGGCGGTGACCTGGTCGTCCGGCACCTCCATGTGGCGCCAGGTGCCGTGGGCGTCACTGCGCGCGGCGATGCAGCTGCTCCTGCTGGCGGGCCTCCTCGTCGTCATCGTCGACCGTCCGTGGGCGGTCGCGGCATTCATCGCGTTCATGGCGTGGATCGCCGCATGGACGGCCGACGGGCGCATCTCCCGAGGCTCGCCCCGCGACGATCCGCGCATGGGGGGCCGCGTCGACCACCACGTCGACTCCGCCACCGCCGTCGCCCCGTCAACCATCGACGACCCCGACACCACCGAATCCGGGATCCGCCGCGCGCGGCTGCGGGCCCGCGTCCGCCGCACGGCGTGGACGCTCGTCCCGGTCGCGGCGTTCGCCGTGGCCATGACCGTCGCGCTGCTGCTGACGGGCGTCGTGCCGCCGACGGGCGTGGCGGTGGTTCCGGTGGCGGGCATCTTCATCGGCAACGGCATGACGCTGACGTCGCTGACCGGCCGACGCTGCCACGACGAGCTGCACGCGCGGATCGGCGAGGTCGAGGCCTCCATCGCCCTCGGTTTCGAGGAGCGGCACGCGCGGCTGGAGGTCCTGCGCGACGCGGCGCTGACGGCCTTCGGCCCGACGGTCGACTCCACGCGCACGGTCGGCATGGTCACCATCCCCGGCGCGTTCGTCGGCATGATCCTCGGTGGTGCGTCGCTGGTCGACGCCGCGGTGATGCAGCTCTTCGTCATGCTCGGCATCCTTGCGGTCGCGGCGGTCGGCAACGCCGCCACCATGCGGTTGGTCGCGGCGGGAAGGATGTGACGCATGACGATCTCCCCCGGTTCGCGTGACGACGTCCCCCGCCCCGCCCCCTCCCCCGCCTCTGCTGGCGAGTCCGGCCCGGCACCGCGCGGCGGCGCACGCGGGCTGCGAGTGGTCTGCTGCCCCGACAGCTTCAAGGGAACGGCGACGGCGCCCGAGGCCGCCGAGGCCCTGGCGGCGGGAGTCCGCGACGCCGGCGCCGACGCCGTTGAGGCCCCCATGGCGGATGGCGGCGAGGGCACCGCGGCCATCCTCGCCGCCGGCCCCGCCCGGCGCGTGCGGACGGTCGACGCCCTCGGCCGCCCCGCCGAGGCCGAATGGTTCCCGGGACGGGAGCCGGCCTCGGCGGTGCTCGACGTCGCCTCCGCGTCGGGGCTGCCCGCGGTCTCCGACGTGCTCGACGCCGCCGGGGCCTCCACCTACGGCACGGGCCTGGTGCTGAGGGACCTGCTGGACCACGGCATCCGCCACGTCATCCTGTGCCTTGGCGGTTCGGCGACGACGGACGGCGGACGGGGCATCCTCGCCGCCTTCGGCGC
>JAEWGK010000257.1 GCA_023388385.1 Actinomycetes bacterium
CGCACCGCCGCGGCCTCCATCGACGACGTCGGCGCGGCCGCCGGCAGGGTCAGCGTGAAGGCCGCGGGCGTCGTCGTCGACGACGCCGCCGTGACCCCGCGCTACGTGCAGGGCGTCACGCCATCGCGCGAGCTGCCCATCATCTGGCGCATCACCAAGGGATCGCTTGTCAACAAGCTGATCATCATCCTGCCCATCGCGCTGCTGCTCAGCGCCTTCGCGCCGTGGGCGCTCACCCCGATCCTCATGGTCGGCGGCACGTACCTCTGCTACGAGGGCGCCGAGAAGATCCTGGCGAAGCTGACCGGCGACGGCGGCCACTCCGAGCCCGTCGCCGCAACCGGCCCCGGCGCGGAGAACCAGCTCGTGCGCTCCGCCATCACCACCGACCTGGTCCTGTCGGCGGAGATCATGGTCATCAGCCTCAACGAGCTCATCGGCAAGCCCGTGTGGGAGCAGGCGATCGTCCTCGTCATCGTCGCCGTCGCCATCACCCTGCTGGTCTACGGCGCCGTCGGCGTGCTGGTGAAGATGGACGACATCGGGCTGCGCCTCGGCGAGTCCGACTCCGGTGCCATGCAGAGCCTCGGCCGCGGCCTCGTCGCCGCCATGCCGAAGGTCCTCACCGTCATCGGCGTCATCGGCGTCTTCGCCATGCTGTGGGTCGGCGGCCACATCCTTCTCGCCGGCGTCGACGAGTTCGGCTGGCACGCCCCCTACACCGTCGTCCACCACCTGTCGGAGTCCGTCCCCGGAGGCTTTCTGGCCTGGCTGGTCGACACCGCGTGCTCGATGGTCGTGGGACTCGTCTGGGGCGCCGTCATCGTGGGCGTCACGTTCATCCCCCCGCTGCGCGGCCTCGTCCACGGCAAGGACGGGAAGCACTAGCCCGCCGCCCGTCTCCCCGCCCCGCCGCCTCCGTCGGCGGGGCGGGGCCGATCGCGGGGGTCAGTCCCCGAAGTGCTCGCCGTCGACGTACATCCAGCGGCGTGCGCGAAGCGTGAAGCGCGACCGCTCGTGCAGCACACCGCCGCCTTCGGCGTCGCGGTAGCGGGCGCGGAACTCGACGACGCCGTCCCTATCGGCGGGCCCGCCGTCGACGACGTCGAGGATCTCCAGGCCCCGCCACTCCACGTCCGGCTCCAGGACGACGAGCTCCGGCCGCGTGCGCGGGTGCCACGTCCGCCACAGGAAGTCCGCCTGCCCGGCGGCGAAGGCGGAGTAGCGGGCGCGCATCAGCGCCTCCGCGGTCCCGGGCCTGGCCGCGCCGAGGTGGAACGGGCGGCAGCATGCCCCGTAGGCGCGGCCCGAACCGCACGGGCACGGGGCCGCGGCGTCCACGGACGGCTCGACCGCGGGCGTCGCCGCCCGCGAGGCCGACGCCGGCGGGAACTTCCAGGGACGACCGGTCATGGTCTGCTCCTTCCCTCGGGAAACCGCCGCTGCGATGCGGCGACGCCACCGGATTGTGGCGCACCACCGGCCCCGCGGCACGCCGCGGCGGCGCCCGGGGGTAGGGTGGGCTGCGTGTTCGCGGCGGTCACCTGCATGTTCATCGGCATCGCGGCGGTGTTCGCCGCCCTGATGTGGGCCGTGCTGCGCCAGCGCCGGAACCGGCTGCTCCACAGGGTGTCCGCGCGGGTCACCGGCGCGGTGGGCCGCCCCGAGGACGACATGCGGGCGATGGTCCTCACCTTCGCCGACGAGGAGGGCCGGATGCGCACCTGGACGGACACGATGTACACGTCCTTCGCGCTCGGCATGGTCGGCGAGCGCATCGACGTCGACATCATGCCCGACGGCCGCGTCCTCATCCCCCGCCAGTCCGATCCGACGCTGCTGCTCAACGTCCTGCTGGGCGTCGCCGGCATCGGGTTCTTCCTGGTGGGGATCTTCCTGTTCAC
Organism: Actinomycetes bacterium; assembly: GCA_023388385.1. Classification (GTDB taxonomy): domain Bacteria; phylum Actinomycetota; class Actinomycetes; order Mycobacteriales; family Mycobacteriaceae; genus Corynebacterium. Next base: position 1,905 of record JAEWGK010000257.1, read on the forward strand.
CGAGCTGATGTTCGGCCAGGTCTAGCGGCCGGACGACCGCGGCATGCCCTCGGCGAAGCCCGCCGCGGACTGCACGCCGACGACCGCTCGCCGACGGAACTCCGGGATGGACGCCGCGCCCGCGTAGGTGAACGCCGACCGGACGCCGGACACGATGCGGTCCAGCAGATGCTCGACGCCGCCGTCCTCCGGGTCCAGCAGAACGCGGCCGGTGGAGATGCCCTCCTCGAACATCGCGCGGCGGGCGCGCTCGAAGGCCTCCACGCCCGCGTTGCGGGACTCGACGGCGCGGTGCGACGCCATGCCGAACGCCTCCTTGTACGCCCGCCCCTCCGCGTCGTAACGCACATCCCCCGGGGACTCATAGGTTCCGGCGAACCAGGAGCCGATCATGACGTTCGACGCGCCGGCGGCCAGCGCCAGCGCCACGTCGCGCGGATGGCGGACGCCGCCGTCGGCCCAGACGTGGGCGCCGAGCCGCCGGGCCTCGTCCGCGCACTCCAGCACGGCGGAGAACTGCGGGCGACCGACGCCGGTCTGCATGCGCGTAGTGCACATCGCGCCCGGTCCGACGCCGACCTTGATGATGTCGGCGCCGGCCTCCACCAGATCGCGCACCCCATCGCGGGTGACGATGTTGCCGGCGACCACCGGGACCCCCGGATCCATCGCCCGAACGCGGCGCAGCACGTCGATCATCCGGTCCTGGTGGCCGTGGGCGGTGTCGACGACGAGGACGTCCGCCCCGGCGTCGAGCAACGTGCGGGCCCGGCCCTCTACGTCACCGTTGATGCCGATGGCCGCGCCAACGCGCAGCCGACCGCCGGCGTCGACCGCCGGGCGGTAGACGGTGGCGCGCAGCGCGGAGGCGCGGGTGAGGATGCCCGCCAGGCGGCCGTCGCCGTCGACGACCGGCGCGAGCTTGCGGCCGGAGCCGGCGAGCCGGCCGAAGGCGTCCTCCGGCTCGACGTCGTCCGGCAGCGTCACCAGCGATGTCGACATGAGCGTGCCGACCTGCGCGAAGTTGTCGACGCCCGTCAGGTCGCGCGCGGTGACCAGGCCCACCGGCCGGTCGCCGTCGACGACGACCGCGGCGCCGTGGGCGCGCTTGGGCAGCAGGTGCCGGACGTAGCCCGCCGTGTGGTGGGGTTTGACGGTGATGGGGGTCTCGAGAAACAGGTGGCTGGCCTTGACGTCGCGGATCGTCTGCGCTGCGATGTCCGCCGGAACGTCCTGCGGCAGCACGGCGAGGCCGCCACGGCGGGCGATGGTCTCCGCCATCCGCCGTCCCGCTACGGCGGTCATGTTGGCCACGACCACCGGGATCGTCGTGCCGGATCCGTCCGGCGTCGCCAGATCCACCCCCATCCGGGAGCCGACGGAGGAGCGGGACGGCACCATGAACACGTCGTCGTAGGTGAGATCGTGGGCGGGGACGCGGTCGTCGAGGAAGCGCATGAGCACAGGGTAGGCGACCACCCGGCACCCGCCGCAGCCTGACTTTTGTCATCACGGAATCATCATTGACGGCACTACCCCGGCCGAGGCGCGGCGACGACCATGTGAACCATGCAGACAGCAACGAGCACCTCCCCCACCACCGCCCGCAATCGCTCCGAGGCCGCGGCCATCTCCGCCCGCGGTGTCCTCAAGCGCTTCGGCGACGTCGTCGCCGTCGACCATGTCGACCTCGACATCGCACCCGGCGAAGTCGTGGCCCTGCTCGGCCACAACGGCGCAGGCAAGACCACCCTGCTGGACATGGTCCTCGGCTTCATCGATCCGGATGTCGGCCACATCACGGTCTTCGGCGGCTGCCCCGCATCAGCGGCCCGCTCCGGGCGCGTCGGCGCCATGCTCCAGACCGGGGCCCTGCTGCCGGACCTCACGGTCCGAGAGACCCTGACGACGGTCGCGGGGCTGCACCGCGACCACGCCCCGGTCAACGACATCCTGCGCCGCACCGGACTGGAGGAATTCAGCGGCCGCCGCGTCGGCACGTGCTCCGGCGGCCAGCGCCAGCGCCTGCGCTTCGCGCTCGCCCTGCTCACCGACCCGGACCTGCTCATCCTCGACGAGCCCACCGCTGGGATGGACACCGCGGCCCGCCGCGAATTCTGGGGGTGCATGCGCGCGGAGGCCCGGCGCGGGCGCACCATCATCTTCGCGACCCACTACCTGCAGGAGGTCGACGAATTCGCCGACCGGCTCGTGCTGCTGAAGCACGGCCACGTGATGGTCGACGGCGCCCTGGACGCCCTCGTCTCCGCCGAGGAGCGGACCGTGACCGGCCGCTGGTTCGACGGCCGGGACCCCGCCGACGTCACGGAGGACTTCACCCGGCGCACCGGCGCCCCCGTGGCCCTCGACCGCCACGACGACGGGCGCATCAGCTTCACCACCACGGCCGGAGACGCCCTCGCCCTGGAGTTGCTGGCCTGCGGCGCCATCGGCGACATCGCCATCAGCCGCCGGTCCGTCGAGGACCTGTTCTTCGAATACGCGGTCGACAGCTCCGACGCTCCCGGCTCCGCATCGCCCCGCTGAGCCGGCGCCGCCCCCGGATTCTCCACCGCCCCCACCTCCGGCGCCGCACCGCGCGCACCGGCACCGCGCCTCATGACCAGGAAGGACATCACCATGACCACCCCCACCACGACCACCGCACCCTCCGCCCGGGCGGTCTCCCATGCCCCCGTCGGCGGATCCGCGCGGCCCGCCCCGGCCGCCGTCGTCGCCCACTACCTGCGCTGCGACCTCCGCCGCACGCTGCGGATGCGGGAGACCCTGCTCTTCATCGTCCTGCTCCCGTCGGTCCTGTACCTGATGTACGGCCTGCAGAACACCGTCGAGCGCGCCGGGCACGGCAACGTCGCGGCGTACGTCATGATCTCCATGGCGGTCTACGGCGCCGCGACGGCGACGACCTCCCTCGCCGGGGCCACCGCCCGCGAGCACTCCTCCGGCTGGGGGCGCCAGCTCGGCCTCACGGCCCTGACGCCGTCCGCGTACTTCGGGGTGAAGGCCACAGTCGGCGTCCTCATGGCGATGCTGCCCATCGCGCTCATCTTCGCCACCGGCGCGGCCACCGGCGCCGTTCTGGACTCCCCGGGCCGCTGGGCCGCCGCCTTCGTCCTGACCCTGCTGGTCGCGCTGCCGTTCTCCCTCTACGGCCTCGCCGCGATGCTGCTTCTGCGCACCGACACCGCCACGTCCGTCGCCTCGGGTCTGCTCGTCGTCATGGCCTTCTTCGGGAACCTGTTCATGCACCTGTCCGACACGCTGCTGGACATCGCCCGCTTCACCCCGATGTACGGCGCCGCGACGCTGGCCCGGTGGCCGCTGACCGAGGGCTACGCCGAGGCGACGACGACGCCCGAGTCCCTCAGCGTCGCGGTCGTTAACCTTGTCGCATGGACCGCGATCTTCGCCGCCGCATGCATCCTGCTGGCCCGCAGGAGCACCCGGCGATGACGGACGCTGGCCAGGGCCGCGGGAGGTTCCGGGGCGAACGCGGCTTCCGGGTGGCGTTCGCCAGCATCTGGCTGGTCTTCCTGCTGTGGCCGGCCGCGGGCATCGCCGCCTCCGGCCGGCCCGCCTGGGCCATCGCGCTGGGGCTGGCCGCAACCGCCGCCTTCGCCGCGGTCTACCTCGCCGACATCGCGTGCGGGTCCGGACGCGTGTCCAGGATGACGCGGGATCTCGCCCTCACCGCCGTGCTCCTCGGGCTCGTCGGGCTGACGGTGCCGGCGCTCGGCGTCACCGGACCGGAGCTGGTCAGTTACCTGCCCTTCATCGCCGCGCTGTGGCTCTTCGGCCACCCGCTGCGCACTGGCCTCACGGCGACGGGGCTCATCATCGCCGCGACCGCCGCGCACTACATCGGCTCGCAGGCCACCCCGAACCCGCGCGCGCTGCTTCCGCTGGTGTCCTTCGCGGTGATCCTGGTGGCCATCCGCCTGCTGGAGATGCACGAGGAGCGGGAGCGCGAGCTCGTCGCCCAGCTCGCGGCGATGGCGGAACGGGAGGAACTCGCCCGCGTCGTCCACGACGCCCTGGGCCATTCGCTCACCGCCATCACCGTGCAGGCGCAGCTGGCCCGCCGGCTGGTCGACCATGACCGACGGGCCGCGGCGGAGCAGATCGACGGGGTCCTGGTCACGGCGCGGACGGCGTTGGACGAGGTCCGCTCGACCGTGACGATGCTCCACGGCCCGTCGCTGGCCGATCAGCTCGCGTCGTCGCGCGCGATGCTGGGCCGCGCCGGCATCCGGGTGACCGGCGACACCGCCCCGCCGCCGGACATCGCCCCCCGGACCGCGCAGCTGTTCTCCATGTGCCTGCGGGAGGCGACGACGAACGTCGTCCGGCATTCCGGGGCGGGCACGTGCGACATCAGCATCACCGCGCAGTCACTGCGGGTGCGCGACGACGGCCGGGGACTGCCCGGCGACCTCGCCGACGCCCCGGGCCACGGTCTGCGCGGCCTGCGCGAGCGCGCCGGGCGGGTGGGGGCGGCACTCGACATCCGCATCGCCGAACCGGGCACCGACCGGCCCGGCACGATCCTGGAGGTGACGGCATGATGAACCACGACGGGACGCGGCCCATCCGCGTGCTGGTGGCCGACGATCAGCGGCTGGTCCGTGCAGGCCTGGCCGCGCTGCTGGACCTGGAGCCGGACCTGGAGGTCGTCGCCCAGATGGGCGACGGCGCCGGGGCGGTGGACGTCGCCGTGCGCAACGAGGTCGACGTGGCGCTCATCGACATTGAGATGCCCCATGACGGCATCACGACCACCGCTGAGCTGACGGCGGCGGGAGCGTGCCAGGTGCTCATCGTGACGACGTTCGGCCGCGCCGGCTACCTGCGCCGCGCGATGGACGCCGGCGCCCGCGGCTTCATGGTGAAGGACGCGCCGGCCGAGCAGCTGGCCGACGCCATCCGGACCATCCACGCCGGCGGCACCGCCGTCGACCCGCAGCTGGCCGCCGAGGCGCTGTCGGCGGGGGACAACCCGCTGACGGAGCGGGAGCGCGACGTGCTGCGGGCCTCACTCGACGGCGGGTCCGTCCGCGCAATCGCCGGGTCGCTGCACCTGGCGCAGGGCACGGTGCGCAACTACCTGTCGTCCGCGATCGCGAAGACCGGGGCCGCCAACCGCGTCGCGGCCGCGCACGTCGCGCGCGACCGCGGGTGGCTGTAGGCCGCGGTCCGGGAGCCGCCCGCGCCGCGCGGGTCACGTGCGCGGCGGGCGGGCGGTGTCCGGCGC
>JAEWGK010000001.1 GCA_023388385.1 Actinomycetes bacterium
GTCGGAGCGGGAACGCAGACAGGCGCTGGGCCGGTGGCTGCATGATTACAATCACCACCGGCCCCATTCCGCGTGTGGGGGTCTTCCACCGGTGTCCCGGTTAACTAACCTCCCCGGTCAGTACACCTAGACACTAGAAACGGCCTTCCATGACCCCGGCTCACGCACCACTGACCCCCACCGGAAGACTCCGCCTGGCCAGCCTCATCGTCGATGATGGCTGGACCATCGCCCGCGCCGCCGAGCGCTTCCAGGTCTCAGCAGCCACCGCCTGGAAATGGTCCCGCCGCTATCGTGCCGGCCTGCCCATGACCGACCGGCCCAGCAGACCGGCGACCAGCCCGAACCAGACCCCACGGCGCACCGAGCACCGCATCATAGGCCTGCGCCACACCCGCAGGTGGGGACCCGCCCGCATCGCCTACCACCTGCACTTAAACCCCTCGACGGTCCACCGGGTTCTCGTGCGCTACCGGATGCCGCTTCTCACCCACCTCGACCAGGCCACGGGCCTGGTGGTGCGCAAGACACCACCGGTGTCCTACACCCGTGCCCGGCCCGGTGAGCTGGTGCACATGGACATCAAAAAACTCGGCCGGATCCCCACAGGCGGCGGCTGGCGCGCACTCGGCCGGGGAAACACCCCGCCCAGAGCCCGCCCCGGTGCCGGCTACGCCTACCTGCACCATGTCGTCGACGACTGCTCGAGGCTGGCCTACTCCGAGATCCTCCCAGACGAGAAGAAGGAGACGATCACCGCCTTCTGGAGGCGGGCCCGCCAGGAGTTTGCCGGCTGGGGCATCACGATTGAGCGGGTGATGACCGATAACGGTGCCGGCTACCGGTCACGGCTGTTCAACGAGGTGCTGGCCGCCCAGGGCATCCGGCATAAGTACACCCGGCCGTACCGGCCGCAGACCAACGGCAAGGTCGAGAGGTTCAACCGGACTTTGCTCGCCGAGTGGGCTTACGCCGACACCTACGACAGTGAGGCCGCCCGTGCGGGCCGGTATCCGGCGTGGTTGCACGACTACAATCACCACCGGCCCCACCACGGTTTGGGCGGCCGGACTCCCGCCGAGGTCGTTCACAACCTCACGGGACACTACAGCTAGCTGGTGCGCCCGGCGGCGACCAGCCGGTCGAGGTCGCGGGGGACGACCTTGCCGGCGGGGTTGCGCGGCAGGTGGTCGACGAAGATGACCTTGTCCGGGACGGACCAGGACGCCAGGCGGTCGGCGACGTAGTCCTGGATGCCCTTTTCGGTCAGGGTGCGGCCGTGGTGGTCGTCGGAGCGGACGACGTAGAGGTGCAGCTCGGCCATCAGCTCGTCGTCGTGGACGCCGCGGCCGAAGATGTCGCCGACGCCGTCGATCGGGCCGACGAGCTCCTCGACCTCGCGGGGGAAGACGTTCTCGCCGCCCTTGATGATCATGTCGTCGGAGCGGCCGCAGACGTAGATGTAGCCGTCGTCGTCCATCTTGGCCAGGTCGCCGATCTCGAACATGCCGTCGTAGGTGTGGAACCGGTCCTTGTCGGACAGGTAGCCGTTGAACGTCAGCTCCTGGGCGGTGACCAGGCGGCCGATCTCGCCCCGGGGGACCTCGTTGCCCTCGTCGTCGATGATGGCCAGGCGGACGCCGATGGCCGGACGGCCGGCGGTGCCGGGGCGCTGCGCCATCTCCGGGCCGGTGGCGATGGAGGTCAGGCCGGCCTCGGTGGAGCCGTAGAAGTTGCAGACGACCGGGCCGAAGCGCTCGGTGAGCTCCATGACCAGCCACGGCGGGATGGCGTTGCCGGAGGACACCATGAACTCGAACGGGCCGACCGAGCGGGACGGGTCCTCGGCCAGCACGTCGCGCATCTTCCGCAGCCACACGGCGGCGCCGATGATGCCGTTGCAGCCGTACTTCTCCAGCTGGTCGACCATGCGCCGGCCGTCGATGTTGCGGTGCGTGACGACGGTGGCGCCGGTGATCATCGCAATGATGACGTTGGCCCAGCCCCACGCGTGGAACATGGTGGCCGACTGGTGGATGACCATGTTGCGGCGCCACGGGATGCGCTCGGCGACGGCGCCGAGGGTCGCCGGGGTCCGCGGCTCGTCGCGGAGGATGCCCTTCGGCAGGCCGGTGGTGCCGGAGGACATGATGATGATGCGGCCCTGCTCGGGCTTGAACGGGATGGTGGAGCGGCCGCCCTCGGCGACGAGGTCCTCCATGACCTCCGCGCCGGCGGGGATGTTCGAGCGGTCGCTCCGGTTCTCCAGGTGGGACACGATGACGTGGCAGCCGTGCATGTCCTCCGGCAGCTGGCCGAGGAACTCCTCGTCGATGAAGAGGAAACGCATGTCGTTCTGCTTGATGAGGCCCTCGATCTGGGCGGGGGAGGCGCCGGTGTTCATCAGCATGATCTCGGCGCCGACGAGGCCCTTGACCGCCATCGGCTCGACGATGCCGCGGCCGTTGCGGGCCATGACGCCGAAGGCCGTGTGGGCCTTTAGGCCGCGGTCCATCATCGCCTCGGCCAGCGAGATGGTCTCGTCGCGCAGCTCGCGGTAGGTCAGCTCGCCGTACTCGTCGACGAGCGCCAGGCGGTCCGGGTAGCGCAGGGCGCTCATGTGGATGAGGCCGCTAACTGCGAACCGCCATCGGACCAGGTACTTCAGCATCGTCGGGAGATGGTGCGGCTTCATGTGCAGCGCACCCGACTTCAGGAGCGGCTTCAGGGACTTCACTGCGGCCTTGAGCTGGAATCCCAGCGGGTTGCCGGGCGAGACGTTGGTTTCCGCCTTCATGGGTCGTTGTCCTCCGATTACGTGTCGTTTCCCGCCGGGCGTGCCATGGCAGGTCTCGTCGTTATAACTTCGTTTGCCTATGAACGTCAACGTGGGCACGGGTGTCCGCCATGTCCGACGGGTCCCGGGAGGGGTCAGCGAACTGTCCCCTGCCTGCGAGAATGCATCTTCTGTTGTCTGCGCCCATCCGGCACCGGGGGTGCCGGACATGACGGTGCGGTTATCGTCCGGCCGTCGCGGAATGTTACGGACCGGTCACGGAAGCGCTCGTCGGTGCCGGGTCCGCGGCGGTTCCGCGGCCACAGTCCCGTGGGGACCATGGGGCCACAGGGGCGCATGGTAGCACTGTGGCCGTTTGTTCTCCATGAGAAAGAGATGTGGCTGGACCCGTCCAACGGCGGTGACGGCGGCGCCCCGGCCGCACCGGCGGGACCCGGCCCCGGGAGGTGCGGGTCCCGCCGTCGCGGCGGGGCTAGGCGATCGGGTCGACGCCGGCGTCGTCGAGCATCGGCACGTCGACGAGCGCGTCCGGGATGGCGAAGGCGTCGACGAGCACGCCGGACCACGGGGCGATGGAGTCCACCAGGTCGTTGAGCGCGGCGCGGACGGCCTTCGTGCGGGAGCCGGTGAGCACGTTCTGCTCCTGGAACCAGCCGGAATGGGTGTTGATGGTCGACAGCGCGAAGACGTTGCGGACCTGTTCGAAGACGTCGCGGGCGACGGAGCCCCTCGGCAGGTCCTGCTCGGCCTGGACCATCGCCTCCATGAGCATGGCGTCGATGCGGGCCCAGCCGCAGGCGATGAGGTGGTCCTGGGCGGCGTCGACCATCGCGACGGCGTCCTCCACCTCCGCCTTCTTCGCCTGTCGCAGGCGGCCGGCGAGGGAGCGGAGCAGGGACTGTTCGCGGTCCTCCAGCAGCTTCAGCTGGTAGCCGGCGTCGAACAGCGACTCCTCGTCGCGGTCGGTGACGCGGTCCAGGAGGGACTGGACGGCCTTCGGCACCGGGGTGCGGCGGCGGAGGATGTCGGAGACGTTCTCCACGCCGAAGCGCAGCATGTCCATCGGGTCCATGTCGGACAGGCCGCGGGCGTAGGCGGTGATGAGCTCCTTGCCCACCATCTGGATGAGGACGGTGTTGTCGCCCTCGAACGTGGTGAAGACGTCCGAGTCGGCCTTGAACGTCGTCAGCAGGTTCTCGGACATGTAGCCGGCGCCGCCGCACGCCTCGCGGCACTCCTGGATGGTGTTGGTGGCGTGGGCCGTGCCGGCGACCTTGACGGCCGC
>JAEWGK010000016.1 GCA_023388385.1 Actinomycetes bacterium
AGAAGTGGATCTTGCCCAGCTTCTCGTCCATCATCCGGCCCGTCATCTTCGGGAACCAGAAGTACACACCGGCGTAGGTGGCGAACACCAGGGTGCCGAACAGCGTGTAGTGGAAGTGCGCGACGACGAAGTAGGAGTCGGACACGTGGAAGTCCAGCGGCGGGGCGGCCAGCATGATGCCGGTCAGGCCGCCGAACAGGAAGGTGACGATGAAGCCGAGGACGAACGTCATCGGCGACTCGAACGTGATGTGGCCCTTCCACATGGTGCCCAGCCAGTTGAAGAACTTGACGCCGGTGGGGACCGAGATGAGGAAGGTCATGAAGGAGAAGAACGGCAGCAGGACCGCGCCGGTCACGAACATGTGGTGCGCCCAGACAGCCATGGACAGGCCGGCGATGGACAGCGTCGCGAAGACCATGCCGATGTAGCCGAACAGCGGCTTGCGGGAGAACACCGGGATGATCTCGGTGACCATGCCGACGAACGGCAGCAGGAGGACGTAGACCTCCGGGTGGCCGAAGAACCAGAACAGGTGCTGCCACAGGATGGCGCCGCCGTTGGCCGGGTCGTAGATGTGGCCGCCCAGCTTGCGGTCGTACAGGATGCCCAGGGCCGCGGCCGTCAGGACCGGGAAGATGAGCAGGGCCAGCAGCGAGGTGATGAGGATGTTCCACGTGAAGATCGGCAGGCGGAACATCGTCATGCCCGGGGCGCGCAGGCACAGCACGGTTGTCACCATGTTGATGGCGGAGGCGATGGTGCCGATGCCGCCGACGCCGACGCCCAGGATCCACAGGTCCGCACCGACGGACGGGGAGTGGATGGAGTCGGACAGCGGGGAGTACATCGTCCAGCCGAAGTCGGCCGCACCGCCCGGGGTGAGGAAGCCGGCGAGCATCACGATGCCGCCCAGCGTCGTCAGCCAGAAGCCCAGGGAGTTGAGGCGCGGGAACGCGACGTCCGGTGCGCCGATCTGCAGGGGCAGGATGTAGTTGGCGAAGCCCCACAGGGACGGGGTGCCGAAGAGCAGCAGCATCACGGTGCCGTGCATCGTGAACATCTGGTTGTACTGCTCATTGGACAGGAACTGGAGGCCGGGCTGGAACAGCTCGGCGCGGATGAGCAGGGCCATGAGGCCGCCGATGAAGAAGAACAGGAACGACATCACCAGGTACATGATGCCGAGCTTCTTGTGGTCGGTGGTCGTCAGCATGTCCCAGGCCCAGCTGCCCTTGCGGGAGTGACCGAAGGGTGCGGGCCGCTCTGCCGCGACCACGTCGTGGTCGGGGCGGGGCTCGACTGCAGTCATTCTTCCTCCTGACTACGCGACCTCCCGGCTGTCGCCGGGGCGGCCATTTTCTTTTGCTGCCTTGGGTTTTTCGGGCCACAGGACCGCGCACAAAGAGCGACCGCCGGCCGTTGCCCCAAGAGTCTAACCACAACCTGTGAAAAAGTTAAGGTGGCGCATCCCGGGCGGGGCAAAACCCGCCGGTCGGCGCCCTGCGGAGACTCCTGAGAACTTCCTTAACCTGCGCTGATCCTGCATTGTTCAGGGGGTTCAGGGTGCCCGGGCCCCCTTTCCCCCACCCCACCCCCGACCGGAGGCGGCGGGCGGTTCCCGTGGACTTCCGCGGATTTCAGCACGCCGGATACGGTCTGGGGTATCGGGGAGCCCGGCCGGCAGCGCCGGCCGGGCCGGGCGGGACCTAGAAGTCCCAGTCCTCGTCCTCGGTCGACTCCGCCTTGCCCATGACATAGGAGGAGCCGGCGCCGGAGAAAAAGTCGTGGTTCTCGTCCGCGTTCGGGGACAGGGCCGACAGGATGGCCGGGGACACGCGGGTCTCGTCGACCGGGAACAGCCCCTCGTAGCCGAGGTTGTTCAGCGCCTTGTTCGCGTTGTACCGCAGGAAGCGCTTGACGTCCTCGGTCCAGCCGAGCTCGTCGTACATGTCCTCCGTGTACTCGATCTCGTTGTCGTAGAGGTCGAGCAGCAGATCGAAGGTGTAGTCCTTCAGGTCGTCACGCTCGGCCTGGGACAGGCCCAGGGCGTCCATGCCCTTCTGGTACTTGTAGCCGATGTAGTAGCCGTGCACGGCCTCGTCGCGGATGATGAGGCGGATGATGTCGGCCGTGTTGGTCAGCTTCGCGTGGCTGGACCAGTACATCGGGAGGTAGAAGCCCGAGTAGAAGAGGAAGGACTCCAGCAGCGTGGAGGCCACCTTCTTCTTCTGGGGATCGTCGCCCTCGTAGTACTCGATGATGATCTTCGCCTTCTTCTGGAGGTTCTCGTTCTCCTCCGACCAGCGGAAGGCGTCGTTGATCTCCGGGGTGGAGGCCAGCGTCTGGAAGATGGACGAGTAGCTCTTGGCGTGCACCGACTCCATGAACGCGATGTTGGTGTACACCGCCTCCTCGTGCGGGGTCAGGGCGTCCGGGAGCAGGGAGACGGCGCCGACGGTGCCCTGGATGGTGTCCAGCATCGTCAGGCCGGTGAACACGCGCATGGTGGTGCGCTGCTCCAGCTCGTTGAGGGTGTTCCAGCTCGGGATGTCGTTGGACAGCGGCACCTTCTCCGGCAGCCAGAAATTGCCGGTGAGCCGATCCCAGACCTCGGAGTCCTTGTCGTCCGGGATGCTGTTCCAGTTGATCGCGGCGATCGGGCACGGCCGCGCCTCCGGATGCAGCTCCCGGTGGGCCGGGGTCGAGGCCGGGCAGTCGTCGATGTTCATGTCGCTTCGCTCCTCTTGCTCGTCGGTCGTCCGTCGCCTACAGCATGCAGCTGACGCAGCCGGCGACCTCGGTGCCCTCGAGGGCCACCTGCCGCAGGCGGATGTAGTAGATGGTCTTGATGCCCTTGCGCCAGGCGTAGATCTGGGCCCTGTTGATGTCGCGGGTGGTGGCGGTGTCCTTGAAGAACAGCGTCAGCGACAGGCCCTGGTCGACGTGCTGGGTCGCCTCGGCGTAGGTGTCGATGATCTTCTCGTAGCCGATCTCGTAGGCGTCGGCGAAGTACTCCAGGTTGTCGTTGTCCATGTGCGGCGCCGGGTAGTAGACGCGGCCGATCTTGCCCTCCTTGCGAATCTCGATCTTGGAGGCGATCGGGTGGATCGACGACGTGGAGTTGTTGATGTAGGAGATGGAGCCCGTCGGCGGGATCGCCTGGAGGTTGCGGTTGTACAGGCCGTGCTCCTGCACCTCGGCCTTGAGGGCGCGCCAGTCGTCCGGGGTCGGCAGGTGTACCGTCGAGTTCTCGAACAGCTCGCGGACGCGCTGCGTCCTCGGCTCCCACGTGCCCTCGATGTACTTGTCGAAGTACGAGCCGTTGGCGTAGTCCGAGTCCTCGAAGCCGCCGAAGCGGACGCCGCGCTCCTTCGCGATGGCGCAGGAGGCCTTCAGGGCCTCGTAGACCACGGCGTAGAAGTACATGTTCGTGAAGTCCAGGGCTTCCTCGGAGCCGTAGTGGATGCGCTCGCGGCCGAGGTAGCCGTGCAGGTTCATCTGGCCGAGGCCGATGGCGTGGGACTTCTCGTTGCCCTTGCGCACCGACGGCACCGAATCGATGGAGGTCTGGTCCGCCACGGCGGTGAGGCCGCGGATGGCGGTGTCGATGGTCTTCGAGAAGTCGTCGGAGTCCATCGCCATCGCGATGTTCATGGAGCCGAGGTTGCAGGAGATGTCCTCGCCGACGTGGCGGTAGGACAGGTCGTCGTTGTACTCGGACGGCGTGGACACCTGCAGGATCTCGGAGCACAGGTTGGAGTGGGTGACCTTGCCGGAGATCGGGTTGGCCCGGTTCACCGTGTCCTCGAACATGATGTACGGGTAGCCGGATTCGAACTGGATCTCGGCGAGGGTCTGGAAGAAGCCGCGGGCGTTGATCTTCTTCTTGCGGATGCGCGGGTCCTCGACCATGTCCGCGTAGTTCTCGGTGATGTCGACGTCGGCGAACGGGCGACCGTAGATGCGCTCCACGTCGTACGGGGAGAACAGGTACATGTCGTCATTGCGCTTGGCCAGCTCGAACGTGATGTCGGGGATGACGACGCCGAGGGACAGGGACTTGATGCGGATCTTCTCGTCCGCGTTCTCGCGCTTGGTGTCCAGGAACCGCATGATGTCCGGGTGGTGCGCGTGCAGGTAGACGGCGCCGGCGCCCTGGCGCGCGCCCAGCTGGTTGGCGTAGGAGAAGGAGTCCTCGAGCAGCTTCATCACGGGGATGACGCCGGAGGACTGGTTCTCGATGTGCTTGATGGGCGCGCCCTGCTCGCGGAGGTTCGACAGCAGCAGCGCGACGCCGCCGCCGCGCTTGGACAGCTGCAGGGCGGAGTTGATGCCGCGGCCGATGGACTCCATGTTGTCCTCGATGCGCAGCAGGAAGCAGGACACGGGCTCACCGCGCTGCGCCTTGCCGCAGTTGAGGAAGGTCGGGGTCGCCGGCTGGAAGCGGCCGGTGATGATCTCGTCGACGAGCTTCGAGGCCAGCTCCAGATCGCCGTCGGCCAGGGTCAGGGCGACCATGCAGACACGGTCCTCGTAGCGCTCCAGGTAGCGCTTCCCGTCGAAGGTCTTCAGCGTGTAGGAGGTGTAGTACTTGTACGCGCCGAGGAAGCTCTTGAAGCGGAACTTGTGGGCGTAGGCCTGCTTGAACAGGGCCTTGATGTCCCCGAACTCGTACTTCTCCAGGATCTCGGGGTCGTAGTACTTGTTCTCGACCAGGTAGTCGAGCTTCTCCTTGAGGTTGTGGAAGAAGACGGTGTTCTGGTTGACGTGCTGCAGGAAGAACTGGCGGGCGGCCTCGCGGTCCTTGTCGAACTGGATCCTCCCCTCGTCGTCGTAGAGGTTCAGCAGCGCGTTCAGCGCGTGGTAGTCCATGTTCCCGCCAATCGGCTCGGGGACCCTCTTGCCCATTTCGGCCACGGTCATTCGCTCCTGATGTCGTCGGTGTCTGTCGTTGCGTTCGTCGCCTGCGCGCCGTCCGATGCCGACGCGGGCTGTCCGTATGGAAGTCTTCTTGGGCGCGGGCATCCGCGCAATTCACGGCGCGGGCCCGGACCCGTGCGGCGCGCGCACTGTCCGGGCCGGTTCCCGCACCGCCGGCCCCGGGTTCCGCGGCGCAGGTGCGGCGTACCCCGCGGCGCGACGGTCAGGCCGCGGTCCCGGCCTCCCCGAGGGATCGGGCGAAGTCGGCGAGCCCGCGGCGAACGAGGTCGACGTCCTCGTCCGTGCCCATGAGCTCGAACCGGTAAAGGTACGGGACCCCGCACTTGGCGGAGATGACGTCGCCCGCCTTGCCATAGTCGGCCCCGAAGTTGAGGTTGCCGCCGGCTATGACGCCTCGGATGTGCGAGCGGTTCCCCTCGTCGTTGAGGAACCGGATGACCTGGGGCGGCACCGGCCGGGAGTTCTCCCTGGAGATGGACGCCCCTCCCCCGTAGGTCGGGCAGATCAGCACGTAGGGTTCGTCGACGTGAAGCGGCTCGTCGCCCCGGCGCAGGGGGATGCGCGCCGAGCGGAGCCCGAGCTTTTCGACGAAGCGGCGGGTGTTCCCCGTCGCGGACGAGTAGTAGACGATGAGCACGTCCGTCACTTCCTTCGACGAAAGGCCGCGACCCGTGGGTCGCGGCCGGCATGGTGGTCGCTGCGGCCTGGCGGGCGCCGCCCGTCAGGCGGCCTGCAGGCCCTTGATGCGGTCCGGGCGGAACCCGGACCAGGTCTCGGTTCCGGTGTCGACGACCGGCGCCTGCAGGTGGCCCATCGCCATCACGTAGTCGCGGGCCTCGTCGTCCAGGGTGATGTCGACGACGTCGTACTCGATGCCGGCCTTGTCGAAGGCACGCATCGTGGCACGGCACTGCGCGCAGGCGGGCTTGCTGTAGACGGTGATCATCACGGGTGTTCCTCACTTCCGTTGGGCCGTTCCCCTGGTCCGGCCCCTTCTCCGGGCGGGCACGCTCCCTGTCTCGGAGCGACAGGAGGAACACTACACTTGGTGCCCGCATTCGTCTAGCGACCCAACATATAGTAGTTACACCGCTGAAATCCCAGGAGTTACACCATTGTCAGCACTACATGTTGACCCGCCCGCACGACATCGGTGTGATTCCGGGGCGGGATTCCCGCGGAAATCCCGGAGAAACCCGCGTCACCCCCACCCCCGAAAGAGCCGGGCGCCCCGGCATGCGGAAGGGGCCGCCGCCCCCCGGTCCTCGACCGGTGGGCGGCGGCCCCTGCGCGAATCTCGCGGCTCAGCCCTGGCGGGCCTTGAAGCGCGGCTCCTTCTTGTTGATCACGTAAACCTTGCCGCGGCGGCGCACGACCTGGGCGCCCGGCTTGTTCTTCAGCGACCGAAGGGACTTGCGGACCTTCATTCGGGCGCTCCTTTCTTCTCGGCTCGACGGAGGGCGGGGGCGCGGCCCGCGGTTCCCTGTCGGATTCGCGTGACCCCTCCCGCTGCGGGCACGATGGGATCGTGCCACGGCACGGTGGGCCATGTTACCGCACCGGCGACCGCGGACCAAAACCCCTGCCCGCCACCGTGCCCGACGCCCGCCGGATGGTCCGGCCCGCCGCCGGGCCCGCCATGCGCGTGCGTGACGACGGCCCCGCGCCGCTACCGGCCCAGCCGCTCCCGCATGGCCGCCTGGACCTCCGGGAGGGTGCGGCCGGTGGTCTCCGGGACCCAGCGCCAGGTGAACGCCAGCGCAGCCAGGCCCGTGACGGCGAAGAACACGAAGGACCAGGAGCCGCCGACGGCCTCCACCATCGGCAGGAAGGACTGGGCGACGAACCAGTTGGCGGCCCACAGGGCCAGACCCGCCAGGCCCATGCCCATGCCGCGGACCTCCGCCGGCACGACCTCGGAGATGAGCAGCCACGTGGCGACGGACACCGCCGCCTGCTGGAACGCGATGAACAGGGTCATGAGCGCCAGCGACGCCATCGCGGCACCCGACGACGAGGCCGCGAGGTGGTACATCGGCGCGAGGGCGAGCAGTGACAGCGCGCAGCCCGTCAGGCCGATGAGCAGCATCCGGCGGCGGCCGACGCGGTCGATGATGGACATGCCGACGGCGCACATCACGACGGAGACGGTGCCGATGAGGATGGAGGTGTAGACGGAGTTCTCCGTCGACAGCCCCACCTTGTTCATCATCGTCGGGGCGAAGTAGACGATGGCGTTGGCGCCGGTGATCTGCTGCGTGACGCCGATGAGCATGGCGACGACGACGGTGCCGCGGATCCACGGCACGCGCAGCGCCTCCCGCTCGGCCTTCCGGGTCTCCTCCGATGAGGACGCCTCGGCGACCTCGACATCGGCAAGCTCCGCGTCCGCGCCCCGCATGCGGCGCAGGATGCGCAGCGCGTCGTCCGCGCGGCCGCGGCGCAGCAGGTACGCCGGGGTGTCCGGGAGCATGAGCATGCCGACGAGCAGGATGACGGCCGGCACCGCACCGAGGCCCAGCATCCACCGCCACGAGCCGGTGGAGGCCAAGGCTGAGTTCGTGAGGTAGGCGACCAGCTGCCCGACGACGATCATCAGGGAGTTCATGCTCACCAGCCGTCCGCGGATGGACGGCGGCGCGATCTCCGAGATGTACATGGGCACGACGATGGACACCGCGCCGATGCAGACGCCGAGCAGGGTCCGGGCGGCGCCCAGCTCGAACGCGGAACCTGCGGCCGCGCACCAGAACGAGCCGGTGATGAATCCCACCGCGCCGGCGATGAGGGTCATGCGCCGTCCGACGGCGTCGGCGACGCGGCCGCCGGCGAGCGCGCCGATGGCGGCACCGACCAGCAACATCGCCGTGACGGTGGATTCCTGGGCGGCGGTCAGCTCGAAGGATCGTTGGATGAACAGCAGCGCGCCCGAGATGACGCCCGTGTCGTAGCCGAACAGCAGGCCGCCCAGCGCCGCGACCGCGGCGACGCCGATGACCCTGCCGCGGCGGTATTCCGTCGTGGAGGTTTCGTTCACGGGGATCATGATGCCACCGCCGCGCTAGGGTCTCCCCATGGAGAATCTGCGCGAACGCATCATCAACGATCTCAATGTCCGCCCGATGACCGATCCCGCGGCCGAGGTCGACCGCCGCGTCGGCTTTCTCGTCGATTACCTGGCCGCGACCGGCGCGAAGGGCCTGGTCCTCGGAATCTCGGGCGGCCAGGACTCGTCGCTGGCCGGCAGGCTGTGCCAGCTCGCCGTCGAAAAGCGGCGCGCGGAGGGCGCCGAGGCGACCTTCATCGCGGTGCGCCTGCCCCACGGCGTGCAGGCGGACGAGGACGACGCGCAGCTGGCGCTGTCCTTCATCCGCCCCGACGAGCGCGCGACGGTCGACATCGCCCCGGCCGTCGCCGCCATCTCCCCCGCCGCGGCGGCCGCCGCGCACCCGGGCGCCGGCGACGCCCGGCTCACCGACTTCAACAAGGGCAACGTCAAGGCCCGCATGCGCATGATCGCGCAGTACGCCATCGCCGGCGAGCGCGGCATGCTCGTGGTCGGCACCGACCACGCGGCCGAGGCCGTCACCGGCTTCTTCACCAAGTTCGGCGACGGCGCCGCCGATCTCCTCCCGCTGTCCGGCCTGACCAAGGGCCAGGGCGCGGCGCTGCTGGAGTACCTCGGCGCCGACTCGCGTCTGTGGCGCAAGGCCCCCACCGCCGACCTGGAGGACGAGCGCCCGGGGCTGGCCGACGAGGACGCCCTGGGCGTCACGTACGCGGACATCGACGCGTACCTGGAGGGCCGGGACGTCGACCCGACCGCCGCGGAGCGCATCGAGGCGATGTACCTGCGCACCCGCCACAAGCGGGAGCTGCCGCCCGGCCCCGCCGAGGACTGGTGGCGGGCCTAGCCGCCGAACGCGCGGGCGCCGGCCTCCCAGACGGCGTCCGCATCCTCGGGGCGCGCGCCCTCCTGCGTTATCTCCGCGGTGACCAGGCCGTGGGCGAACGCCCACATGGCCAGGCCCGCGGCCCGGTCGCCCCCTGCGGCCTCCTGGAACGCGGTGATGACGTCGAGCTCCCCCTCCCCCGGCTCGGCGCGCAGCACGGTGCGGCCGCGGGCCAGCAGCAGGTAGCCGTGCGGCTCCGCCAGCGCCGCGGAGCGGTAGGCGCGCAGCAGCGAACTTACCGTGGCCTCGCGTCCCCACGCCTCCGACAGGGCGCCGGCCAGGCGGCCCTTCGTCTCCTCGAGCAGCAGCGTGTACAGCTCCTGCTTGCCGGAGATGTGCTTGTACAGCGATGGCGCCTTCACACCCAGACGGGCGGCCAGCCGGCGCATGCTCACCGACTCCCAGCCCGACTCCCGCAGCATCGCGCGCGCCTCTCCCAGGATGCGGTGCACGTGGGGCGTCGTGTCCCCGGCCGATCCTTGCCCGGTCGCGGATATGATGTCGGTCACACGCAAAAGGTAGCGCAGATCACACCGTAGCGGTAGGTCCAACCACCTATCGCGCGCCTCGGCGCCCGGGACACAACACCTAGTAGCGCTCCGGCTCCTCGCCGAGGTGGAACCGGCGGCCGGAGATGGACTCCGGGCGGATCTCGACGTAGTTGTACTTCAGCGTCGGCAGCCACGGGTGCAGCGGCAGCTCGTCAGCCTTCCGGATGTCCTCCGTGGAGATCAGGGCGCGGGCGCGGCCCTTGACGATGACGCTCCAGGCCTCGCCCGTCTCAAAATCCGCGAAGTCGGTCTCGAACAGGACGTCGTCGTTGAGGGTGAGGCTGAAGAGCTTGGAGCCCTCCGCCGTGCGGAAGACGATGCGCTCCCCGTCGACGACGAAGTTGAGGGGAAACAGGTCCATGTCGTCCTTGCGCCGAACGACGAGGCGGCCCAGGGAGTTGGTGGCCATCAGCTCGAGGGACTCGTCCTCGGTCAACTGGACGACGGGATCGGTGTCGTTCGTGTCAGTCATGGCCCCCATTGTTCCACCAACCCTACGGCGGCGTCAGGTGCCATGCCCCCTCTGACATCCGACGGAATCCCCGCCGCGCCGGCCCGGCGTGGCGCGGGGACGGACACCAGGCACCGTCGTCACGCGCGACGGCCGCGGCGACGACGAAGGCGGCCCGCGGGGATGTCCCCGGCGGGCCGCCGTTTCCCGGTGGAGCTAACGGGACTCGAACCCGTGACCCCCACACTGCCAGTGTGGTGCGCTACCAGCTGCGCCATAGCCCCTCATGCGGGAGCCGCCCGGCGACCGGGCGGCCCGCGTTTGCTCCGCCTAC
>JAEWGK010000045.1 GCA_023388385.1 Actinomycetes bacterium
AGCCCTACCTCGCGGTACTCCCCTCTGTGGTCACTGACCCCTCGTAACTGCCGACCTCCGCCCATGCGACGGCCCATTCAGGCGCTCGGGACGCGCGGTCATAGGTGTTTAGCGTCTATTTGCGCGTGTAGAAGCGCAGGGTCACCTGGGCGGTGAGCGCGGAAAACACGGCGCCGACGACCAGCACGACCGGCGTCAGCCACCAGATGTCGGCGGACTGGATGGGCGCGATGAGGTGGGCGCGGTAGAGGTTCTCCAGCGTCGGGTCGAGCACGAGCTCCTTCGCGCCGAACAGCCCGGCGACGGCGAGGACACCGCCGAGGAGCGACGCGATGACGGCCTCCAGCACGAACGGGGCCTGTGTGAACCAACGGGTGGCGCCAACCATGAGCATGATGCCGACCTCCTTGCGCCGCGAGTACGCCGCGATCTGCACCATGTTGGCGATGAGGAACACCGCCGCGACGGCCTGGATGCCGGCGAACACGAACGTCGCGTTGCGGATGGAGTCCAGGTTGCCGACGGCTGCGGTTACGTCGTCGGACTGGTCGGTGACGTGGACGACCTGCGGTAGGCCCTCGACGGCCTGCAGCGGCGACGTGTCGGTCGGGTCCTCCAGCCGCACCATGACGACGGCGGGCAGGGACTCCGGCGGGGTGTTGGCCACCAGTTCGGGGTCGGTGTCGCGGAACAGCTCGACGAACCGGGCGTGGTTTTCCCCCCGGTTGCGGTAGACGGCGGATTCGACGCCGTCGGTGGCATTCAGCGTGTCGACGACGCGGCGGCACGGCTCGGTGCCGCAGGCGGGGTCGTCGGCGCTGATCGACTCGTCGAGCTCGACCATCACCTCGACGCGGTCGAGGTACATGTCCTTGGTGTTCTCCGTCATCTCCGTCACCAGCAGGCCGGAGGCCAGCAGCGCCAGGGAGATGGCGGTGGTGATGACCATCGCGACGGTCATGGTGATGTTGCGGGTGAGGCCGGACAGGGCCTCGCCGAGGATGAACCTGGTCTTCATGTCTTCGCTTCCCTCCCGGCCCTAGCGGCTCAGCCCGTAGACGCCCGTGGCGTCGTCACGCACGAGCCGGCCGAGCTCCAGCTCGATGACGCGGCGGCGCATGGCGTCGACGGCCTCGTGGTCGTGGGTGGACATGACGACGGTGGTGCCGCCGCGGTTGATGCGGTCGAGCAGCAGCATGATCTCGCCGGAGGTCTCGGGGTCGAGGTTGCCGGTCGGCTCGTCGGCCAGCAGGATGAGCGGCCGGTTGACGGTGGCCCGGGCGATGGCGACGCGCTGCTGCTCGCCGCCGGAGAGCTCGTGCGGCAGGCGGTCGGCCTTGCCGGCGAGCCCCACCATCTCGAGGGCCTGGGGCACCGCCTTGTCGATGAACGCGCGGCGCTTGCCGATGACCTGCAGCGCGAATGCCACGTTCTCCGCCACCGTCTTCGACGGCAGCAGGCGGAAGTCCTGGAAGACGTAGCCGATGCGCTGCCGCAGCTTCGGCACCTTCCGCGCCGCCAGGCGCGTGACGTCCTGGTCGTCGATGACGATGCGCCCGGAGTCCGCGCGCTCCTCCGCGGAGATGAGCCGCAGGAACGTGGACTTGCCGGAACCTGACGGGCCGATGAGAAAAACGAACTCCCCGCGCCCGATCTCGACGGAGACGTCGTCCAGCGCCGGACGCGACGACGTCCGGTAGGACTTGGTGACGGCATCGAAGGTGATCACGGGCGCCACCCTAGTCAATGTGCATCACTGCTGTCACAACCGTCGCATGCTCGCGCGCACACGCGTGACGACGTCCCCCGCCCGTGCCCACGTCCGGCGGCGCGCACGGCGCCGCGCCTACTCCCCCTGCTCCTGCGCCATGCGCCAGCGGATGCCGGCCTCCAGGAAGCCGTCGATGTCGCCGTCGAGGACGGCGGTGGGGTTGTTGACTTCGTGGCTGGTGCGCAGGTCCTTCACCATCTGGTACGGGTGCAGGACGTAGGAGCGCATCTGATTGCCCCAGGAGTTGTCGGAGTCGCCCTTGAGGGCGTCCATCTCCGCGCGCTCCTCCTGGCGCTTGCGCTCCAGCAGCTTCGCGGACAGGACGGCCAGCGCCGACGCCTTGTTCTGGTGCTGCGACTTCTCGTTCTGGCAGGTCACGACAATGCCGGTCGGGATATGCGTCAGGCGCACCGCGGAGTCGGTCGTGTTCACCGACTGGCCGCCGGGGCCCGAGGACCGGTAGACGTCGACGTTCAGCTCCGAATCCGGGATCTCGATGGAGTCGGTCTGCTCCACCACCGGCAGCACCTCGACGGCCGCGAAGGACGTCTGGCGGCGGCCCTGGTTGTCGAACGGGGAGATGCGCACCAGGCGGTGCGTGCCCTGTTCGACGGACAGGGTGCCGTACATGTAGTCGCCGTGGACGACGAAGGTGGCGGACTTGATGCCCGCCTCCTCCGCGTAGGACGTGTCGTAGACGTCGACCTTGTGGCCGGCCTTCTCCGCCCAGCGGACGTACATGCGCATGAGCATCTCGGCGAAGTCCGCGGCGTCGACGCCGCCGGCGCCGGCGCGGATGCTGACGACGGCCTCGCGCTCGTCGTACTCGCCCGACAGCATCGTCGTGACCTCGAGGGACTCGATGGCCTCGCGCAGCTCGTCGCGCTCGGCGTCGGCGAGCTCCCTCGCGTCCGCATCACCCTCGTCGTCGGCGAGCTCGTACATCACGGGCAGGTCCTCAAGCCGCTGACGCAGGCCGCGCACACGCTTGAGCTGCGCCTGGCAGCGCGACAGCTGGGAGGTCACCTGCTGGGCGTGGTCCGGGTCGTCCCACAGGGACGGGTCGGCGGCCTGGGCCTCGAGCTCCCGGGCGCGCGAGTCCAGCTCCTCGAGGTCGACGACCTTCTCGATGGTCGTCAGCTTCGCGTCGAGGGCGTCCAGGTCTGCGGTCACGTCGGGATTCACGAGGGACACAATAGCCGCCGGGGTGCATGATGGTCCCATGACCTCTTCGACCTCGACAGGGAACCGACCGGTCACCGACATGGACGTCGCGCGGAAGGCGGTGGCGGAAGCCGCCGCACTCGCCGCCGAGATCCGCGCCGGGGGCCTGGACGTGGACTTCAAGACGTCGGTGAGCGACGTGGTCACGCAGGCCGACCGCGCCGCGGAGGCGCACGTCGTCGCCACGCTCGCGGAGCTGCGCCCGGACGACGGCATCCTCGGCGAAGAGGGCTCCGCGAAGGAGTCCCGCTCCGGCCGCACATGGGTCATCGACCCCGTCGACGGCACGTACAACTTCACCGCCGGCTCCGATTACTGGTGCTCCGCGCTCGCACTCGTGGAGGGCGACCCGCACGCCCCGGACCGGGTGCTGCTCGGCGCCGTCCACCAGGTCGCGGGCGACCGGACGTGGATCGGGGGCCCGGAGCTGCCCACCGAACGCACGGACGCCCGCGGCACGCACCGCGTCGACGAGCTTGACGACGCGACCCGCGCCGATCGGGTCTGCGCCGCCACGTACCTCCACTC
>JAEWGK010000072.1 GCA_023388385.1 Actinomycetes bacterium
TGTCCGACCCGACCTACGGCACCGGCGCCGAGGGCACGTCTCTGACGCAGTCCGCCCTGGCGGTGCAGGTCGGCGGCTGGGCCACCCACGCGGTGACCGTCATCATCTTCTTCCTGGCGTTCTCCTCCGTCATCGGCAACTACTACTACGCCGAGGCGAACCTGCCGTTCCTGGCGAAGTCCAAGGCGGCGATGGGCGGCATGCGCGGCCTGGTCGTGCTGTGCGTCCTCGGCGGCGCCATCGGCTCCGTGCCGCTGGTGTGGTCGCTGGCCGACGTGTTCTCCGGCCTCATGGCCACCATCAACATCGCGGCCATCCTGCCTCTCGGCGGCGTCGCCGTGCTGCTGCTGCGCAACTACGCGGAGCAGAAGGCGAAGGGCGTCAATCCGGTGTTCCACCGCGACGACATCCCGGGCCTGCGCGGCTGCATCGAATGCTGGGACGGCTCCGACCCGATGACCGTCGCCGCGAACCACGAGGCGAAGCGGTGAGCGTCTGGGATTCGGAGCGCGGGGCGCAGGACGTCGCCGCCGACGCGCAGCCGGCCCGCCTCGTCGCCTGGGTCCACGGCCACGTGCAGGGCGTCGGCTTCCGCTGGGCGACCCGCTCCGCGGCCCTCGAACGGGGCCTGGCCGGGTACGCGAAGAACTACCCGGACGGCCGTGTCCTCGTCGTCGCCGAGGGGGAGCGCTCCGCCTGCCGGGGCCTGCTGACCTGGCTGCGCGGCCTGGACACGCCCGGGACCGTCGACCTCGTCGTCGACCTGTGGGGAGACCCGAAGGGGGAGTACGACGGGTTCGACCGCCGCTGAGGCGGCGCACGGGCCGCGCCCGGGGCGTCGCAAAGCGAAGACGACGCGGGACGCCGCGCCCCCCGCACCCCGCGCACCCCACGGTCCGCGGGGTGCCTCCGCATTCGCGTGACGACGGCACCCGCGACGCGCGAACCCCCGATCACCTGCGGCGCGCCCCGCCCGGCCAAGTAACATCCCCGGCATGCACCTCAAATCGCTCACGCTCAAGGGCTTCAAGTCCTTCGCGTCGGCGACGACCCTGAAGTTCGAGCCCGGCATCTGCGCCGTCGTCGGCCCCAACGGCTCGGGCAAGTCCAACGTCGTCGACGCGCTGGCGTGGGTGATGGGCGAGCAGGGCGCGAAGACCCTGCGCGGCGGGTCGATGCAGGACGTCATCTTCGCGGGCACCTCCGGCCGCAAGCCGCTGGGCCGCGCGGAGGTCACGCTCACCATCGACAACTCCGACGGGGCGCTGCCCATCCAGTACTCCGAGGTATCCGTGACGCGGCGCATGTTCCGCGACGGCGCCGGCGAGTACGAGATCAACGGCTCCCGCTGCCGCCTCATGGACGTCCAGGAGCTGCTCAGCGACTCCGGCATCGGCCGCGAGATGCATGTCATCGTCGGCCAGGGCCGCCTGTCCCAGATCCTCGAGTCCAAGCCGGAGGAGCGGCGGGCGTACATCGAGGAGGCCGCCGGTGTCCTCAAGCACCGCCGCCGCAAGGAGAAGGCGCAGCGCAAGCTGCAGTCCATGCAGGCGAACCTCGACCGCCTGCAGGACCTCACCGCGGAGCTGCGCCGTCAGCTGAAGCCCCTGGCGCGCCAGGCGGAGGCCGCCCGCCGCGCGCAGACCGTCCAGGCGGACCTGCGCGACGCGAAGCTGCGGCTGGCGGCCGCAGACCTCGTCGATCTGCGCGGTGCGCTGGACGACGTCGGCCGCACCGCCCGCATGCTCGCGGAGAAGGTCGCCGCCGCGGAGGAGGAGGCGGAGGTCGCCGCCGAGCGCCGCGCCGCCCTCGAGGCCGAGCTCGACGACGTGACCCCGGCCGCCGAGGCCGCACGCGAGCTATGGTTCCGGCTCTCTGCGCTGGGGGAGCGGATCTCCGCCACGCGGCGCATCGCCGCGGACCGCGCTGCCTCCGGTGGGCCCGTGCCGTGGACCGGCCAGGACCCCGACGAGCTGGAGGCCCGCGCCGACCGGGCCGAGGCCGAGCAGGCGGAGCTGGACGAGGCCGAGGAGACCGCGCGCGAGCGCCTGGAATCCGTCCGGGAGATGCTCGCCGACGCCGAGGACGCCGCCCGCGCCGCGGAGGCCGAGCACCTCGCCGCCGTCCGCGCCATCGCCGACCGGCGCGAGGGCGTCGTCCGCCTCGTCGCCGCCGAGGAGTCCCTCCGCGCCCGGCTCGAGGCCGCGGAGGCCGAGGCCCAGCGCCTTGGCGAGCAGCTCTCCGAGTCCGACGACCGCCGCGCCGCAGCCGCCGCCGCCGCGGAGGAGGCCGCCGCCGAGGTCGCCGAGGCGGAGCTCGCGGGCCCGGAACTCGCCGCAGCCGACGAGCGCGCCCGGGCAGAGGCCGAGCGCGCCTCGGCGCGCCTGAAGGAGCTGCGCGGCACCGAGCGCGAGGTCGAGCGCGCCATCTCCGGGCTATCCGCCCGCATCGAGGCCCTGGAGCACACCGCCCGCGCCGCCGCGACCGACGGAGCCGGATGGCTGCGCGCCCGCCACGACCTGCCGACGCTGTCGGACCTCATCGCCGTGCGCCCCGGCTGGGATGCGGCCGTCGCCGCCGCCCTCGGTCCGGCCGCCGAATCGGTCGTCGCCGAGCGGCCGGCCGACGAACTCATCGTCGAGCTCGCCGAGGCCGGCGAGGGCCATGCCACCGTCCTGCAGTCCGGCGGCGGCGCGACGTGGCGACTGGACGTCGCGCTGCCCGAGGGCTGCACGTGGGCCCTCGACGCGGTCACGGCCCCGGCCGACCTGGCCGAGCCGCTGGCCGCCCTCCTCGTC
>JAEWGK010000100.1 GCA_023388385.1 Actinomycetes bacterium
CCATCCTCGAGTTGCGGGAGGAGGGCCGCACCGTCTCCGCGGGCGTGTCCAACTTCTACCCGCGGGTGCTCGACGACCTGCCGGAGACCCCGGCCGTCAACCAGATCGAGCTCCACCCCTCCTTCCCGCAGGATGAGCTGGTCGCCGACGCCGCCGCGCGAGGCATGGTCGTCGAAACCTGGTCGCCCATCGGCCGGGGTGCGCCGCTGGACACCCCGCAGGTGCGATCCGTCGCGGAGGAGACCGGGGCGACCCCGGCGCAGGTGGTGCTCGCGTGGCATCTGCGCCGCGGCCTCGTCGCCATCCCGAAGTCCGCCGACCCGGGGCGGATGCGCGAGAACCTCGGCGCCGCCGCCGTCACCCTCACCGACGGGCAGATGGCGCGCATCGGCGAGCTCGGCGCCGAACCTGTGCGCCGGGGCGACGATCCGGAGGTCGTCGGCAACGAGTAGGGGCTGCCGGCGGCACGGACGCGTGGGGGTTGCGCGGGGGGCTTGGTGTGACCCTGGAACCGCGGACCCCGCAACCACGGGGAGAAACCCTCAAGGGAAAGGATGCGCCGTGAGCTTCGGCTGGCAGGAACTGCTCATCATCATCGTTCCGATAGTCATTTTCGTCGCCTTCGTCGCGCTCGTCACCGCCATCGTGCGGGCCGTGTGGAAGGGGCTGGACCGGGCGGAGGCCCGCCGCACCCGCCCGGACGGTGCGGACGCCGATCCCGGCCCCGGCGGAGGCGGCCCGGCGTAACCTGGTGCCCATGAGCGACTCCAGCCCGGCACCCGGCGTCCCCGTCTCCGACGAGCACACGCCGGAGGTCCTCGTCCACGAGGACGGCCATCTCACCGTCATCACCATCGACAGGGATCACAAGCGCAACGCGCTGTCGGCGGAGGTGTGCCGGGCCATCGCCGATGCGGTGGCCGCGGCCCCGGGGCGCGACGACGTGCGTGTCATCATGATCCGCGGCGCCGGTCGCGCCTTCTGCGCCGGTGCCGACCTGGGTGGCGGCGCCCACGGCAGCAGCGACTTCCACGTCCAGCTGGCCCGCATGCTCCGCGCCATCCAGGAGTGCCCGGCCGTCGTCATCGCCGACATCCAGGGCCCGGCCGTCGGCGCCGGCACCCAGCTGGCCATGGCCTGCGACCTCCGCGTCGTGGGCGAGCGCGGCTGGTTCCAGGTTCCGCCGGTGAAGCTCGGCATCGCCGTCGACGCGTGGACCATCCGCCGCGCCCGCGTGCTGCTGGGCGGCTCCCGCGCCCGCACCGTCCTGCTGGGCGCCGAGCGCATGGACCGCGACGAGGCCGCGGCCTGCGGTTTCGCGTCGTACTGCGGCGACTCCGCGCTGGCCGACGAGGTCGCCGGGCGCCTCGCCGGCTACGCCCCGCTGAGCCTCGAGTACCACAAGATGGTGCTCAACGACGACGAGACGCACATCGAGCCCCGCCCGGAGCAGCTGGAGCTGTACCGCCGCGTGTGGGCCTCCGAGGACGCCGTCGAGGCCGGCCGCGCCCGAGCGGAGAAGCGCGACCCCGTCTTCCGTGGCCGCTGAGCACGGCGGCGCAGTGGGCGGGGAGGACCGTGGCGATATGCCGGAGGTCCCGCTGACCCCGCCGGAGGGCCTGACGCCGGAGGAGGTCCGCGACCGGATCCGCCGCGGCCTGGTCAACGAGCTGCCGCCGTCGTCCGGCCGCACCGTCACGCAGATCATCCGGGCGAACGTCTTCACCCGCATCAACGCCATCCTGGCGGTGCTGTTCGCCATCGTGCTGTCGACCGGGTCGATCATCAACGGCGCGTTCGGCCTGCTCATCATCGCCAATTCGATCATCGGCATCATCCAGGAACTCCGCGCGAAGCGGACCCTGGACAAGCTGTCCATCGTCGGGCAGGCCCGGCCGCGCGTCATCCGCGACGGCGGGGGGTCGCGGGAGATCGCCCGCGACGAGGTGGTGCTCGGCGAGCTCATCGAGGTCGGCGCCGGCGACCAGATCGTCGTCGACGGCATCGTGCGGTCGGACAACGGCCTCGAGGTCGACGAGTCGATGCTCACGGGCGAGTCCGATCCCGTCGACAAGTCCGTCGGGGACCAGGTGTTCTCCGGTTCCGCGATCGTCGCGGGCTCCGGAACATACCAGGCGACGAAGGTGGGCCGCGAGGCCTACGCCGCGCAGCTGGCCGCGCAGGCCAGCAAGTTCACGCTGACGAAGTCGGAGCTGTTCGCGGGCATCAACCGCATCCTCAAGGTCATCACGTGGCTGCTCATCCCGACGGGCGCGCTGACCATCTGGACGCAGCTGTTTCGCAGCGGCGAGGGCAATCTGAAGGACGCGCTGCTGGCGATGGTCGCCTCGCTCGTGCCGATGGTTCCCGAGGGTCTCGTCCTCATGACCTCCATCGCCTTCGCGCTCGGCGTCATCCGGCTGGGCCGGCGCCGCGTTCTGGTCAACGAGCTGCCCGCCATCGAGGGCCTCGCCCGCGTCCGCGTCGTCTGCGCGGACAAGACCGGCACGCTCACCGAGAACCGCATGGTGCTCGGCGAGGTCCTCGCTCCGCCCGCGGCGGCGGGGGAGCGGGATCCGCATGGGCCACCGCCGCAGGCGGGATCGCGTGACGACGCCCACGGCGCCGGCGACCGCGCCCGCGCCCCGGAGATCGGCGACGGCGTCGACGGGGCGGCGCTGCGGGCGCTGCGCGCGATGATCGATCGTGACGTGCGGCCCAACGCCACCGCCGCGGCGGTGTCCCGCGGCCTGGAGGCCGCGGGCGTCGAGGCGGACCCCCGGGCGGAGGCGGTGGAGGAGGTCTCCTTCACCTCCGCGCGGAAGTGGCAGGCGGTGACGTTCCGCGGCGGGTCGACGTGGGTGCTCGGCGCGCCGGACATCCTCGCCGCGTCGGACGCCGCGGTGACCCGGCTGGCCGACGAGCGCCAGTCGAGGGGCCTGCGCGTGCTGCTGCTGGGCCGTTCGGACTCGACCGCCGCGGAGCTGGAGGACTCCGGCCTCGGGCCGGAGTCGCCGGCGGCGCAGCACCCGGGCCTGGTGGAACCGGTCGCACTGCTGGTCCTGGAGCAGAAGATCCGCGACGACGCGCGCGACACCCTCGACTACTTCGAGGAGGAGAACGTCGAGGTCAAGGTCATCTCCGGCGACAACGCCGGGGCCGTCGGCGCCGTCGCCCGGTCCCTTGGCCTGTCCGGGGCCGACGCCCCGGTCGATGCCCGCGAGCTGCCGGACCCGGAGGAGGGGGAGGAGCAGCGGGACGCCTTCGCCGACGCCGTGGCCGAGGGCACGGTCTTCGGCCGCGTCACCCCGGAGCGCAAGCGGCAGATGGTCGCGGCGCTGCAGTCCCGCGGCGACGTCGTCGCCATGACCGGTGACGGAGTCAACGACGTGCTGGCGCTCAAGGACGCCGACGTCGGCGTGGCGATGGGCTCCGGCGCCCCGGCGACCCGGTCCGTCGGCCAGCTCGTGCTGCTCGACGACCGATTCGCGGCGCTGCCGCCCGTCGTCGCGGAGGGCCGCCGCGTCATCGGCAACATCGAGCGCGTCGCCAACCTCTTCCTGACGAAGACCCTCTACTCGGTGGTGCTCGCCCTCGCGGTCGGCGTCATCGGTCTCCGCTATCCGTTCGAGCCGATCCACGTCACCGTCACCGGCTGGTTCACCATCGGCATCCCCGCCTTCGTGCTGTCGCTGGCGCCGAACCATGAGCGGGCGAAGCCGGGCTTCGCGGCCCGCGTGCTGCGGCTGGCCATCCCCGCCGGGCTCATCGTCGGCGCACTGACGTTCGTGTTCTGGTTCCTGCACTACCCGTTCGGGGGTCGGGCGGCATCGACGCCGGAGGTGACGTCGACGGCGACGCTGCTGGTCCTCATCGTCAGCGCCTTCTGGGTGCTGGCGTGCGTTGCGCGCCCGTGGGCGTGGTGGAAGGGCGTGCTGCTGGCGACGTCGGCGGCCGCCTACGTCGTCATCTTCACGGTGCCGCCGCTGGCCCTCCTGCTCCACCTGGACATCGGCGGGGCGGCGGACCGGCCCTTGTTCCTGAGCGCCCTAGCATGGGGCGCCGTCGGTGCGGTGCTCGTGGAGATCACCTGGCGCGTGCGCGGAAAGGTGCAGCGGAACGCCGTGAACGACACGTCCGGCGAGAGGGGCTGACCCGCTCTCCAGATGCGCGTGGGGTCGTGCACCTGAGTCGGGGGTGGGGAACGCTTCAGCGATCGCGCAGGTCACCGGGGCGCCCGGGGGTGACGGTGTTCGCCGCGGCACCCCTGTGGCGCGTAATGGTTTCTCACCTCTAAGTGATCTGTGTAACTTTGTGCCCAATCGTAAATCGGGCGTCGTCCCCTGGAACGGGGGATGCGCCCGCCGGACCGATCCACGCACATCCGCTTCACCGGAAAGGCACACAGAGTGACCGCACATCCCGCGCCGGCCACCCGGCACAAGCCCACCGCGGCGGAGTACCGCTACATGCAGGGGACGGAGGAGTTCCAGGGTCTGCGCACGACCTTCCGCTCCTTCACCTTCCCCCTGACCATCGCGGGCCTCGTCTGGTACATCGCCTACGTCCTCTTCGCGACGTTCGCCCCCGATCTCATGGGCACGCCCGTCTTCGGCGACGTGAACCTGGGCATCATCCTGGGGCTGCTCCAGTTCGTCACCACCTTCGCCATCACCTGGTGGTACATCTCCTTCGCCAACAAGAAGCTGGAGCCCGTCCAGGCCTCCATCCGCGAGGAGATGGAGACCGGCCAGATCGCGCAGAAGCTGAAGGAGGGCAAGTAGGCCATGCAGAACACCATCATCCTCGCCACCGAGGGCGCCTCGACCGGCAACCCGATCCTCAACATCGCGGTCTTCGTCGCGTTCATCGTCGTGACGATGTTCATCGTCACCCGCGTCGGCAAGGGCGGCAACAAGGGCGCCTCCGACTTCTACACCGGCGGCGCGCAGTTCTCCGGCACCCAGAACGGCCTGGCCATCGCGGGCGACTACCTCTCCGCGGCGTCCTTCCTGGGCATCGTCGGCGCCATCGCCCTCAGCGGCTACGACGGCTTCCTCTACTCCATCGGCTTCTTCGTGGCGTGGCTCGTCGCCCTGCTGCTCGTCGCCGAGCCCCTGCGCAACGTCGGCAAGTTCACGATGGCCGACGTGCTGTCGTTCCGCCTGAGGCAGAAGCCGGTCCGCACCGCGGCCGCCATCTCCACCCTGGCGGTCACGCTCTTCTACCTCATCGCTCAGATGGCCGGCGCCGGCTCCCTGGTCACCGTGCTCCTGAACATCCACGACCAGACGCAGCAGGCGCTCGTCGTCGCGGTCGTCGGCATCATCATGGTTGCCTACGTCCTCATCGGCGGCATGAAGGGAACGACCTACGTCCAGATGATCAAGGCCGTCCTGCTGGTCGCCGCCATCGTCATCATGACCCTCATCATCTTCTGGGGCGTCAAGGGCAACTTCTCCCAGCTGCTGCAGAACGCCGTCGACATGCACGCCGCCTCCGAGTACGCCGCGGAGCAGGGCTACGAGGCCTCCGCCATCCTGGAGCCGGGCCTGAAGTACGGCGGCACCTTCGTGAAGCAGCTCGACTTCATCTCCCTGGGCCTGGCCCTCGTCCTCGGCGTCGCCGGCCTGCCGCACGTGCTCATGCGCTTCTACACGGTCCCGACCGCCAAGGAGGCCCGTAAGTCCGTGACCTGGGCCATCATCCTCATCGGCGGCTTCTACCTGCTGACCCTGGTCCTGGGCTTCGGCGCCGCCGCCCTCGTCGGCCCGGACGCCATCATGTCCGCCCCGGGCAAGGCCAACGCCGCGGCCCCGCTGCTGGCCTTCGAGCTCGGCGGCTCCATCTTCATGGCCGTCATCTCCGCCGTCGCCTTCGCCACCGTCCTCGCGGTCGTCGCCGGCCTGGCCATCACGGCCTCCGCCTCCGTCGGCCAGGACCTCTACCAGGCGGTTATCAAGAACGGCACCGCGACGGAGGCCCAGCAGGTCCGCGTCTCCCGCATCACCGTCGTCGTCCTCGGCGTCGTCGCCATCGTCCTGGGCATCCTGGCCATGACCCAGAACGTCGCCTTCCTGGTGTCCCTGGCCTTCGCCGTCGCCGCCGCCGCGAACGTCCCGACCATCCTCATGTCGCTGTTCTGGCGCCGCTTCAACACCGCCGGCGCGGTCGCGTCCATGTACACCGGCGTCATCGCCTCCCTGGTCCTCATCGTCTTCTCCCCGGCCGTCTCCGGTGCGGAGACCTCGATGATCCCGTCCGCGGACTTCGCCTGGTTCCCGCTGACGTCCCCGGGCATCGTCGCCATCCCGCTCGCCTTCATCGCCGGCATCATCGGCGCGTACGCCGGCAAGCCGGACAACCTCGACGACCTGGCCGCCGAGATGGAGGTCCGCTCGCTCACCGGCGTCGGCACCGAGGCCGCAGTCGACCACTAGCCCGGTCCCCGGTCCCGCCCGGCCCCGACCAGCCACCCGAGCCGGGCGCGTGCCCGGCCCGGCATCGTCCCGCGGAGGTGCCCGGGGGCGGCGCTGACCGGGAGCCCGTAGAATCGACTCCCAGAGGCCGCGCCCGGCGACGGCCCGCCCCACCCCGGGGGCCGGCGGGCGCAGCCGTCACGTCGCGTTTCAGGAGGTACCACCGCCCATGACCGATTCCACCGCCGCGACTCCCCGCCGGAGTCACCTGCACGACCAGCACATCGCCCTTGGGGCCGAGATGACCGTCGTCGGGGGCTGGGAGGTCCCGCTCAACTACGGATCGGAGAAGGAGGAGCACCGCGCGGTCCGCGAGGACGTCGGCATCTTCGACCTGTCGCCGATGGGCGAAATCCGCGTGACCGGCCCCGAGGCCGCGCAGTTCCTCGCGCACTCGCTCATCTCCGCGATGAAGCCGATCGCGCTGGGCAAGGCCAAGTACACGATGATGGTCCAGGAGGACGGCGGCATCATCGACGACCTCATCGCCTACCGTCTCGGCCCGGAGGACTACCTCCTGGTCCCGAACGCCGGCAACTCCCGCGAGGTCCTGGAGACCCTCCGCGAGCGCGTCGGCGGCTACGAGGTCGAGATCGCCGACCAGTCGACGAGCACCGCCCTCATCGCGGTCCAGGGCCCCCGCGCCCACGCGCTGCTGCAGCGCCTGGTGCCCGAGGACTCTCACGCGACGCTGCACGAGCTGCGCTACTTCTCCTGCACGTCGATGGAGATCGCCGGCGTCGAGACGCTCATCGGGCGCACCGGCTACACCGGCGAGGACGGCTTCGAGATCTTCGTGCCCGCCGCCGAGGCCGCGCGCGTGTGGGACGCGCTGCTGGCTGCCGGCGCCGAGCGCGACGACGAGGAGGAACTGCCGGACGGCGACGACGGCCGCGAGCTGCGCGTCCGGCCCTGCGGCCTCGTCGCCCGCAACACGCTGCGCATCGAGGCCGGCATGCCGCTGTACGGTCGCGAGCTGACCCGCGAGCGCAACCCGCTGGAGGCGGGCTTCGCCTCCCTCATCAGCCCGTCGAAGGGCCAGTTCATCGGCCGCAAGGCCCTGGTGAACCAGCCGGAGCCGAAGCAGCGCCTCGCCGGCGTGAAGCTCTCCGGCCGCAAGGCCCCGGGCCGCGGCTCCGAGCTGCGCGACAAGGACGGCAACGTCGTCGGCGTCATCACCTCCACCACCGTCTCCCCGACGCTGGGCTACCCGATCGCGATGGTCTACCTGGACCGCTGGCTGGCGGTGCCGGGCACGGAGCTCGCCGTCGACGTCGACGGCGAGGAGAAGAAGGCCGAAGTG
Organism: Actinomycetes bacterium; assembly: GCA_023388385.1. Classification (GTDB taxonomy): domain Bacteria; phylum Actinomycetota; class Actinomycetes; order Mycobacteriales; family Mycobacteriaceae; genus Corynebacterium. The sequence continues at coordinate 7,783 of JAEWGK010000100.1, forward strand.
ACCCCGATCCCGTTCTACAACCGCCGGAAGCGGAAGTGACCGCGGGAACCCTCGTCGACGTCGGCGGGGCGGCCGCCGCGCCGGGCACCGCCGTCGCAACGCGATCCCTGCGGGGGCCGCTGCATGACCGGCACCGCGCGCTCGGCGCCGTGTTCGCGGACCACGGCGGCTGGCTGATGCCGGAGTCCTACGGGGATCCGGTGGGCGAGCATCTGGACGTCCGCGCCGCCGCCGGCCTGTTCGACCTGTCGCACCTGGGCGGTATCCAGGTCACCGGTCCGGAGGCCGCGCTGGCGCTGGACTACGCGCTCCTCGGCGACATGGCGCGGATGCCCGCGGGCGCCGCGCGCTACACGCTCATGCTCGACCCGGCCGGCGGGATCATCGACGACATGGTGATCTACGCGCCGTCGCCGACGGAGATCCTCGTCGTGCCCACCGCGGCCCGCGCCTCCGTCGTCGCCGACGAGCTGGTGGCGCGGACCGCGGAGTTCCAGGTCGAGGTCGCCGACGTCGCCGCCGCGTCCTTCCAGCTCGCGGTCCAGGGGCCCCGGTCCCGGGAGATCCTCGAGGAGGCGGGCGCCTGGCGCGAACGCGGTGCCGAGCCCGCGGCGGAGCGGACCTGCCGGTTCACCGTCGTCGGCGGGTGCCCGGTGCTGATCGGCTCGATGTCGTACACGGGCGAGGAGGGCTTCGAGATCATCGGCCGCGTCGGCGACGCCGGTGCGGTGTGGTCCGCGCTCCTCGCAGTCGGCGTCGCCCACGGGCTGCGGCCCGCGGGCCTGCTTGCCCGCTCCACGCTGCGCATCGAGGCCGGCCGCCCCCGCGTCGGCGCGGAGATGGACCGCACGACGACGCCGTACGACGTCGGCCTGCGCCATCTCGTGCCCCACGCGAAGGAGGAGCAGTACGTTGGCCGCGAGGGCCTCGTCGCCGCCCTCCAGGACGGCACGTCGCGCACCGTCGCGGGCCTGCTCGGCGACGGCCGCGTCGCCCCCGCGCCCGGTGCGCCGGTGACCATGCCGGACGACGGCCGGCCCGTCGGCGTCATCACGTCGTCCTGCCTCGGCCCGTCGGCCGGCGCCCCCGTTGCCCTGGCGCTCATGGACGCTGCCGCGGCCCGCGAGGGCGGCTGGGTGCTGGCGTCCGGGGTGCCGATGCGCGTCACCGAGCCGCCGTTGCACCTGCGCGACGGGATCTGACGGCGCGGCGGGGTCCCGGAACGGAAAACCGGGCCCGCCCTGCGGCGGCACCCGGCGGGGACGCGCCCTCGGCGTGCGTCCCCGGTGGAGGGGAGAGAACTACTTGGCCTTCCTGGCCTTGTCCTCGGCGGCCTCCTCCTTGAGGACGGCCTCGATCTCGTCGAGCTCCTCCTCGAACATCTCGGAGCGGTCCTTCGGAGTGGTCGGTCCGGCGACGTCCGCCAGGTTCTGGCCGTAGCGCTGGCCGAGGAACAGCTTCACCGCGGCTTCGAGTTGCTTGGCGTCGTAGAAGTTCAGCAGCAGCACGGACTCGCCGCCGTCGGTGAGCTCCAGGCGCAGCTTGTCGTTGACGGTGACGAGATCGGCGTGGATCTCGCGGCCGTTGACGTCGGTGAAGATGGGCTTCTTGGTGGACATTGGACCCTCCAATCGGTTGATGCCGGATGTGCGACGCATCGGGCTTCCTGCGGCCGATCCTACCGCTGACCGGGGCCGCCGCCCGGTGGCCGCGGGCCGTTACCCCCGGCCCAGCGGCACCCGATGGGCCCCCGCGTGCGGAAACGAGATAAGCGGGGTGGCCTGATTTCGGGGGAGGGGAGGGGGTGTCCGCTGATCAGTACCCGCCGCCCGCGTCGCCGCCGGACGGCAGGCCGCCGTCTTCGTGCGACGGCCCCGGGCCGTCCCCCGGAGTGGCCGGCTCCGTGTACGTCGGCTCCGGGGTCCAGGCCGGCACCGGCGCCGGCGGTGGGCCGTCGTTGAAGCGGTTCGAGCAGTACGTCGTCCAGCCGGTGGTGCCGTCGGTGAACCACGTGGTGCCCTGCTCGTAGAGGCCCTCCGAGCGTGTGGCGCATCGCGCGATGGTCTTGTTGATGCCCGTCGGCTCGCCGAACTGCCGGTCGGTCAACCCCAGTGGCCGGTCGTCGGCGGAGGGTGCGGGGCTCGTGTCGTCGCCCCGTCCCGGCGTCGGGGACTCCGGGGACCCCGACGGGGAGGAGGGCCCCGTGCTCTCCGACGACGTGGATGACGCGGGTGGGGCGGGAGCCGGTGTGGTGGGCTCCCCGTCGGCGGAGCATGCGGTGAGGAACAGGATGCCGCTCAGGGCGGCAGCCGCGGCGATGGAGGTGGTGCGTGTCATGAGAACTATTGTGCGGTGGGGCCCGACAGGGGTGATTATGGGGGCTTCCAGAGTGCTGGCCTGCTCGAACCTGCGTTCGGGAGGCTTGGCGTGTCACGCTGGGCGCAGTGCCCCGGCGGGTTGCGAACACCCCCTGCCGGGGCGCTGCAGGTAGCCGCCGCTCCTCCCGTACCCGGACCCGCATGGCCGCGGCCCACCTCTGCACTCGGACCCATGTGGCCTCGTCCCCGGCGGCACTTGACGCCAAGTGGCGCAACGTGGACCTACCTCTAATGGGGCCCAGGTCATACCGAGAGGGTCCGAGCGCGGCGTGCGTCGCGCAAAGTGGGTCTACGTGCTACATGTGCCATGCTTCGTGCGGCCGCGGACGCCCTCTGTGGGCGGCCGATCGCCCACTGTGGGTGGGGCCACTGGGGTGGGGCCACTGCGGGGGCCCAATGCGAGGCGGAGGGGGCAACGCGGGTGGGTCGGTGATGGTTGCAGTTGCGTATCCATCCGACGCGCCACCGCACCGGCAGCTTCGCCCTCGACGATGACGGCGCAGATCCTCTGTCATCGGCTCCTCCGGGCCGATCGCCGGCGTTCGCCGCTTGCCCACGGGCTGATACGTACCGGCTCCAATCGTCGCGGAGCTGATGGGACGGTCCAGGCGGCGTCTGCCGATGGAAGTCAGTGGTGCCTCAGCGTTGTGTCATGGAAGGCCGTATCCGGTGCCCCGGGGCTTTCGGACTATCCGGTTCCTTCCTGTCGGTGATGCCCTCACCGTCGCGCACGGAGGTGACCACCCGCCGGCGGACGTAACAGCAGGCTGGGCGGGTGGGATAATCGGGGTAGAGACCACGCCACACGCGCAGGAAGGCCCGCCACACCGTGCGCTCCATCACCCGCACCCTCACCGCCGCAGCGCTCGCCGGTGCCGCCCTCCTCGCCGGAGCCGGGGCCGCTGGTGCGATCTCCGTTGTCGATGAGCCGACGTCGGGGGACGTCCGTGCCGTTCGCCACTACGAGGATCAGTGGATTGTGTCGCCGTACGGCACGTCCGCGATGTGCATCGAGCCGATGGACTTCCGCGGGGGCTCGACGGGCGTCGGTACGTGCTGGCAGCAGCGCTACGACGGCAAGTGGGTGAAGCTTGATGACGATGTCGCCCTTGGCGTCGTGAAGGTTTACCCGGTGTGGGAGGACCCGAAGGCGATGCTCAACGTCCTCCCA
>JAEWGK010000130.1 GCA_023388385.1 Actinomycetes bacterium
GTGCACGGGCCGCGGGGAGCGCGGACGGCGTGACGCGGACCTCCGGCAGCCCGCCGCCGAGGCGCAGCGTGCCCGGCAGGACATCGGTGGGCTCGGTCAGCTCGGCGTCGCCGAGGTCCGCCGGGTCCGCGGCGACGGGGCCCCGGTCGGTCACTCGCGTGCGCGCCAGGCGGGAGACGGTCACGCGGCCGGGCTCGACGCGCGCGACCGCGCCGGAGAGCCGGACGATGGCCGCGGGGGTGGCGGTGGAGGGGGTCTCGGCCGGGGTGTCGCTCATGGTCGCCGATCCTAGCGGCCCGCCCGACGCGGGCCCTCCGGCCGCCTTCTGCTGGATTCCTCGAATCGCCGGCACCCCACATCACCTGCGGTGATGTCTGTCACATTCGGTGGCGCAGTGTGAAATTACGGATATAGTTCCGCAACGTTCCGCTGAACGATATATGAATATGCAGGTCAGGGCGTTGAACGTCATCCTGCGATCGGTGTTATCGTCGGATGCGCCCACGGCGCGTGGTTTGCGCGACCGCCCGCGATCGGGGCTATTTTGCACATGTCCGTCGGCCACCCGCCGGCGGAGCCCATGACAGCCAGCCCGGCCACCGCCGGGTGCCGCACCGGCCCCGACCGCCAGGGGTCCGCCTCACGGAAAGGTTCGGCCAATGCACGACGAGCAGACCACCCACCCCGGAATCCTCCTCAACGACCGGTTCCTCAGCCCCCGCGGCATGAGCGTCTACCGGCTGGCCCTCGCCATCAACGTGCCCAGCTCCACGCTCGAGCGCTTCGTCGGCGGGCGCACGCACGTCACCCGCGACCTGGCCCAGCGCCTCGGCGAGTACTTCGACACCGACTCCCGCTACTGGCTGGACCAGCAGCAGCGCTTCAACAACCGCCTCTCGGTGCGCGCCTGACGCGCGGGCCGCACCCGGTCCCGGACCGCGGCGCGTGCGACATGCCCGGCCGGTCCGGGACATGACGACGGCCCCGTCCCCGCATGAAGCGGGGCGGGGCCGTCGGCGATCGCGCGGCAGACCGGCCCCGGGGAGCGCCGCCGCGACCGTGCGGGGCCTCGGGGGAGCCCATCCGCCGCCGGGCGCCTACCCGGTGATCCTCCGGTACGTGTGGAGGGCGGCCGGAACGGATCCGGCGAGCACGACGGACGCGACGATCGCCGGGCCCGCCACCATCTGCCAGCCGACGAGGGGCGAGGGGTAGTCCCGGGAGAAGGGCGTGCCGCCGAGGAGCCACGCGATGAGACCCGTGCCGGCCGTGACGGCGACGATGACGGCGATGACGGTGAGCGCGACGCTGCCCACGCTCCGCCGGGCGGACAGCGCCGCCAGTGCGATGCCGAAGTACGCCGCCGCGGCGATGACGAGGACGATGACGGCGAAGCTCACCGCCATGTCCCCGGCGGAGAATCCGGCGGTCGGCACCAGGTACGGCACGCCATTCGTGTCCACGTGCGGGGTGTCGCCCGACCGGGACAGCAGGAAGGAGTCGAAATATGGGTTGAGGGCGATCTCGTGCGCCGACCAGGCGATCGCCGCGACGGCGGCGAGGAGGCCCATCACCAGCACTGGCGGGATGGCCCCGAGCAGCCAGCGGCCGGCGGGCACGCGCAGCTGGCGCGCCGCCCGGGCGGGGAAGGCGGCGGCGAAGAAGATCGCGGACGCCCACACCGGCAGGAGGCCGATGCCCCAGTGCAGGTCGACGACGACGTAGAGCGGGGTGAGGAGGATGCCGGCGAGGAGCACCGCCCTCGTCGGCCGGGAGAATGAGTCGATGCGGGTGCGCCACGTGGCGCGGTCCGTGCGGTCCGCGGGGGCCGCGCCGGAATGGGTCGTGCCGGCGGGGAAGTCACTGGCGGTGGTCACGATTGCCTCCTTGGCGTCGCGTTCGGGTGCGAGGATGAGACCGGAGCGGACATGAACCCGCCCGGGCCGGCGGGGGAGCCGTCCGGCGCGGCGGGCGACGCGTCCATCACCGGATCCTCCGGGTCAGTGCCGCGGTGACGATGAACCCGGCCGCGGCGAGGGGCAGGAGGAACACGAAGACGGCGGGGACGGGCGCATCCATGCTCCTGCCCGGGTTCAGGTCGTCCGGGATGGCGATGACGGCGGCGAGGAGCACCACGCAGCAGCCGATGAGCGTCGCCGCCGCCGCGTACCCGCCGAAGCGGGCGTGGATGACACCGAGTGCGATGCCCGCCCACGCGCACGCGAGGATGACGACGGCGACGACGGCGAACGTTCCCGCCAGGATTCCGGCCGTCGCGGGATCGCCGGTCCCCAACGGGACGTACGGCGATGAGGCGAGCGGGTCGGGGAGGATCCGGAACGCGGTCCAGGCGGTATAGGCCAGGCCGGAGACCGCGGCGGTGAGCAGGGACATCGTCAGCGCGCCGGTGAGCCAGCGGATGTGCGGGACGCGGACCGACCGCGCTGAGGTGACGCGCCGGGCGAGGACCCAGAAGGCCGCCATGACGGCGAGTGATGCGATGAAGGTACCGACGACCTCCTCGAGGATGAGCAGCAGCGGCGCCAGCGGGACGATGGTCCACGCCACGGGGCGCACGGGAGCTGTGAAGGAGGCCAGGGACTGCCTGGTGGTCATCGGGATCGGTTCCTTCCGGTGTCGTCGGGGGAGGTTTCGGCGGGCGCGCCGGTGCCCTCGGGGGCGGGGCCGCCGGGCGCGGTGCCGGCGGGCGCGCCGTGCATGGCCAGCAGATCGATGAGTTCGCGGTCGTCGGGCTCGGTGATGCGCACCCCGTCGGGGGCGTCTACCCCGCGCCCCGCGCCCGAGCCCGCGGCTGCGGCGCCGAGGCGTAGCGTCAGCGTCCCGGCGAGGAGGCGCTCCGACAGGACGGGACGGTCGCCGGCGGCGACGCGCACGGCGGACTCCGGCCCGGTGAGCAGCGGGTAATCCGCGCGCACGTCTTCGAGGACGATGGGGCCCGCCGCCGTGCCGCCCCGGATGACGGTGACGTCGTCGACGAGCCCCGCGAGGTCCTCGGAGCGGTGGGAGGTGATGAGCATGGTCACCTCGCC
>JAEWGK010000166.1 GCA_023388385.1 Actinomycetes bacterium
CGCTACTTCGCGGAGGCCGTCGGCTGGTGGGACGCATTCTCCTCCGAGACCGCCGCCAACCTGCTGAAGGGCCTGTTCCCCTCGTGGGAGATCGACCAGGCGACCGTCGACCGCGCCCGCGCGCTCGTCGGCGGCGACGCGACCCCGGGGGCCGTGCGCCGCATCCTGTCGGAGCAGGCCGACCAGGTGGCCCGGGCGCTGCGCAACCGCGACGTTGACGCCCGCAAGCCGCAGCGCGCCGGCGAACCCGCGCCGACGGCGTGACCACGTACCCTGGGGACATGACCAGCCCGCAGCAGAACGCCTTGTACGACGAGGTCGGCCCGGAAGTCTTCGACCGCATGGTCGGGGGCTTCTACCGGAGGGTCCGCGAGGACGACATCCTCGGGCCGATGTACCCCGACGACGACTGGGAGGGCGCGGAGGAGCGCCTGCGCGGCTTCCTGGTCCAGTATTGGGGCGGGCCGCGCACCTACTCGGAGCAGCGCGGGCACCCCCGTCTTCGGATGCGCCACATGCCGTTCGCCATCGACTCCGCCGCCCGCGACCGCTGGCTGGAGCTCATGGCCGCGTCGCTGGCCGAGATTCCGGAGTCGGATCTCGACGATGCGCACCGCACTGCCATCTGGAACCACATGGTCCAGGTCGCGGACTTCATGATCAATCGACCGGGCTGACCGCCACCGCCGGGGCAGCCGGCCCGGCGTCGGCTACAGCGGCAGCACGCCGATGCCGGAGGACGCGACGACGGAGCCGAAGCGGCCGTCGATGCGCAGATGGCGGCCCCGCACGGAGACGCGCACCGGCTCGTCGGCGGGAGGATCGGCCGGGATGAAGCCCAGGCGGCACAGCGCGAAGACCTCGCGCATGGTGACGGCGGCGGTCCCCGGGCCGCCGGACGCACCGGCCACGTCGGCGCGGACGGTGAGGACCTCCTGGTCCAGCAGGGACGTCGGCAGGCCCATCGGGCCGGACTCTTCGCGGGCGACGCCGCGGGCCCGGGCCTCCAGGTCGCGCAGCACGGCGGCGGGCACGACCTCGACGGTGGCGTAGCCGCCGGTCGGCGGCAGCATTCCCGGCCAGGAGGCGTCGGCGGCACCGCCGCAGTGCAGCACCAGCTCCGCATCGTCGCCGGCGTCCGGGGCCTCCGCCGCGGCGGATAGCGCGGACAGCACCGTGGCCGCGCGCACGGCCATGTCCGGCCGCGACGGACGCGCCTCGATGGCGCGGACCCCGACGGGGCCGAAGGGGGTGGTGGCCCAGACGTCGGAGCGGTCGGCGTCGTCACGCGGACGCACGCGCAGCAACGCGGAGTCGTCGAGGGCGACCACCCGCTGCGTCAGCGCGCGGAGGTTGCGGGCCGCCGGGCCACGGGCGCCGCCCGGCAGCGCGAGCGTTTCACGCATCGGCATCCTTCGGGGCGGCGAACGGCTCCAGCGCCCTGCGGTTGGCGGGCGTCAGCTCCAGCGGACTGGCGTGATCGCGGTCGACGACGACCATCACCAACGTGACGACGGCGGTGACGTTCTCGTGCTGATCCAGCACCGTCTGCCGGAGCGTGTAGGACGTGCGCCCCACGCGGATGATCTCCGTGTCGACGAAGACCTCGGTGGTGTCGGGCAGGACGGGGCGCAGATAGTCGACCTCGACGTGGCGGACGACGGACGGCGGGAACCCCTCCGGGGCCAGGTGCTCCTCCAGGAGCACGCGGCGGCCCTCCTGCGCGTACTCCAGGTAGACCGTGTTGTTGGCGTGGCCGTAGCGGTCGAAGTCGTTCCACCGCACGGGGATGGTGGCGCGGAACGGGGTGGTGCCGGACATCTGATTGCCCTCCTCGGACATGCTCGGAGAATGATGCGGCGTCCGGACGGTTCCGCGGGGGCGCCGGCCGCGGGATCCGCCGCCCGCCCGCACGGAGCACGCGGGCCGGCGACGGGGACGGGCCCCGGAGGGCCCTGCGGACCTAGCGGGTCAGCTTGCGGTGGGTGACGCGGGACGGGCGGGCCGCCTCGGCTCCCAGGCGCTCGACCTTGTTCTTCTCGTAGCCCTCGAAGTTGCCCTCGAACCAGAACCACTGGCCCTCCTCGACGTTGCCCTCCCACGCGAGGATGTGGGTGCACGTGCGGTCCAGGAACCAGCGGTCGTGGGAGATGACCACGGCGCAGCCCGGGAACGCCTCGAGCGCGTTCTCCAGGGAGCCGAGGGTCTCGACGTCCAGGTCGTTGGTCGGCTCATCGAGCAGGATCAGGTTGCCGCCCTGCTTGAGGGTCAGCGCGAGGTTCAGGCGGTTGCGCTCGCCGCCCGAGAGGACCTTCGCCGGCTTCTGCTGGTCCGGGCCCTTGAAGCCGAAAGCCGACAGGTACGCGCGCGACGGCATCTCGTTCTGTCCGACGTGGATGTAGTCCAGGCCGTCGGAGACGACCTCCCACACCGTCTTCTCGCCGTCGATGTTCTCGCGGCCCTGGTCGACGTAGGACAGCTTGACCGTCTGGCCGACCTTCACCTCGCCGGCGTCCGGCTCCTCGAGGCCCACGATGGTCTTGAACAGCGTGG
>JAEWGK010000168.1 GCA_023388385.1 Actinomycetes bacterium
TTGCCGGGCGCAGGCGCGTCGTCCAGGCCATCGGCCTTGTCGTCGCGGTGCTGCTCGTCGGCAGGCTCGGCTGGGTTCAGCTGCTCAAGGGGCCCGAGCTGTCGGAGCGGGCTGCGATGCAGCGCACGGTGCAGATGGTGGACCCCGCGCACCGTGGCTCCATCCTGGACCGCAACGGGGAGACGATCGCCTTCACGATGGAGGCGCGCACGATCACCGTCCATCCCAGCTCGCTGCGCAGCGAGATGGAGGAGCGCCACCGCCTGTGGCCGGAGACGTTCGGCACGCCCGACGAGCGCGTGCACGAGATCGCCCGTGACCTGCCGGGCATTCTCGACGTGCCGGATCTGGATCAGCAGCGCGACTCGACCCGCGGTCGGCGCCGCGTCGGCGAGGGCGCGGCCGAGGCGGAGGGCGCCGCTGCGGAGCCCGACGGCATCAGCCCGGAGGAGATCCTGCGGAAGCTGACGAACGAGAAGTCGTCCTACGAAATCCTCGTGCGCAATGTCGACCCCGACAAGGCGGCCGAGGCGGTGCGCCGGTTCCCGGAGCTTGTCGCGGAGCGCCAGGACATCCGCCACTACCCGAACGGCGCGGTGGCGGCGAACGTCGTCGGCAAGATCGGCATGGACGGCGTCGGCCAGTTCGGCTTCGAGGCCGCGCGCGACGCGATGCTGCAGGGCGTCAACGGCGGCCGCACCATCGACGTCGCCGTCGCCCCGGTGCAGGACGGCGCGGACGGCGACGGCACCAAGAGCGTCAGCATCGCCATTCCCGGCTCCATCCGCGATGAACTCGACCCGATCGACGGCACGTCGTATGAGCTGACCCTGGACATGGATATGCAGTACTACGTCCAGCAGCAGGTGCAGCAGGCGAAGGACATGTCGGGCGCGAAGGGCGCCTCAGCGGTCGTCCTCGATGCGCGCACCGGAGACGTGCTGGCGATGGCGCAGGACGACACCGCGAACCCGAACCGGGACATCGGCAAGGAGGTCGAGGCCGGCCGCGACATCGGCAATGCGCCGGTGACCAGCCCGTTCGAGCCGGGGTCGGTGGCGAAGATCATCACGGCCGCCGCGGCGATCGAGGACGGCGTCACGACGCCGGACGAGGTCCACCAGGTCCCCGGCTCCATTGACATGGCCGGGGTGACCGTCAAGGACGCCTGGGATCACGGCACGGAGGCCTTCACGACGGCCGGCATCTTCGGCAAGTCCTCCAACGTGGGCACGCTGATGCTGGCGCAGAAGGTCGGCGACAAGCGGTTCGCGGAGATGCTGGAGAAGTTCGGGTTGGGCCAGACCACGGGCATCGAGCTGCCGGCGGAGTCGCCGGGCCTGGTGCCCAGTCACGAGCAGTGGTCCGGCGGCACGTTCGCCAACCTACCGATCGGCCAGGGCATGGCCATGACGCTGCTGCAGATGACCGGCATGTACCAGGCCGTCGCCAACGACGGTGTGCGCATGCCGCCACGCATCATCAAGTCGTCGACGGCCCCCGACGGCACCGTGACGCCGGCGGAGCGGCCGGAGGGAGTGCACGTCGTGTCGCCGGAGACCTCCGCGACCCTGCGCCACATGTTCCAGGCCGTCCTGCAGAAGGACCCGACGGGGATCAACGACGGCACCGGCGCCGACGGCGCGCTTGAGGGCTATCAGCTGGCCGGCAAGACCGGCACGGCGCAGAAGGTCGACCAGGACACGGGCGCGTACTCGAACTCGATGTACCACATCACGTTCGCCGGCATCGCCCCGGCCGATGACCCCCGCGTCGTCATCGGCATCATGCTCGACGAGCCGGTGCGCGGTGTCCACGGCCAGGGTGGCCAGTCCGCCGCGCCGCTGTTCCGCGACATCGCGGCTTGGGCAATGGATCACTACAACGTCCCGCCGTCCCCGCCGGCCGACCCCATGACGCTGAAGGCAGGGTGAGGACGATGACCGGGAACCGCACGGCCGGCACCGCGGCCGCGGCGCGACACATGACCACCACCACGACGGCGGGCGAGCCCCGCAGCCCGGGCCCCGTGCTTGGGCGGGAGAACAAGGAGGAGACGTGATGACCACGACGCTCAGCCAACTGGCCTCCGGGTGCGGTGGCACCGTCGTGCCCCCGTCGGCGGCGGACGTCCGCGTCGACGGCATCGAGATCAACGCGGGGCAGGTCCGGCCGGGCGGCGTGTTCGCCGCGGTGCCGGGCACGCGCGCCCACGGCGCCCGCTACGCAGGGCAGTCGGACGGCGCCGCGGTGCTCACCGACCGCGCCGGCCTGGACATCCTCCTGGCCGACGCGGAGGCGGAGGGCCGCGCCGCCGCCCCGGTGATCGTCGTCGACGACGTCCGCGCCGTGCTGGGCCACGTCGCCGCGGAGATTCACGGGCACCCGTCGCGGGAGCTCACCGTCATCGGCGTCACCGGCACGTCCGGCAAGACCACGACGACGTACCTCCTGGAAGGCGCGCTGCACGCCGCCGGCCACGTCGTCGGGCGCATCGGCACGACGGGCACGAGCATCGGCGGCCACCCGGTGCCGTCGTCCCTGACGACGCCGGAGGCCCCGGCCCTGCAACGCCTGTTCCGCCAGATGGTGGACGAGGGCGCGACGCACGTGGTCATGGAGGTTTCCTCCCACGCGCTGTCGCTCGGCCGCGTCGACGGCGTGGACTTCGACGTCACGTGCTTCCTCAACCTCTCGCAGGATCACCTGGACTTCCACGACACGCTCGACGAGTACTTCGACGCGAAGGCCCGCCTCTTCCGCGCCGATTCGCCGCTGCGCGCCCCGCGCGCCGTCGTGTGCGTCGACGACCGCTGGGGCCGGCGCATGGCCGGCATCGCGGAGGCGCCGGGCGTGACGGTGGACACCGTCTCCACCGCCGACAACGTCCGCGACGACGAGGGGGAGCGTGACGACGCCCCCCGCGCGGCAACCTGGGCCGCCGGACACGCGGAGGTCGCCGACAACGGGGTGCAGACCGCGCCGCTGACCGGCCCGGACGGCGCGGTTGCGCTGCGCGTCGGCTTGCCCGGCTCCTTCAACGTCGCCAACGCCGCGGTGGCGTGGGCGGCGCTGTCGGCGGCCGGCTGCGCCACGGAGTCCGCCCTGGACGGCATGGCGGGAGTCGCCGTGCCCGGCCGGATGGAGCGCGTCGACCGCGGCCAGGATTTCCTCGCCGTCGTCGACTACGCCCACAAGCCCGCCGCCATCGGCGCGGTGCTGGCCACGCTGCGCGGGCAGACCCCCGGCCGGGTCATCGCCGTCGTCGGCGCCGGCGGTGACCGCGACGCCGGCAAGCGCCCCATGATGGGCGCGGAGGCCGCGAGGGCGGCCGACGTCGTCATCGTCACCGACGACAACCCCCGGTCGGAGGACCCGGCGCTCATCCGCGACGCGGTCGCCGCGGGCGCGGAGGAGGAGGCCGCCCACCTGCGCGCCGCCGGCCGCCCGGTCCCGGAGATCCGCGTCGTCGACGGCCGGGCCGCGGCCATCGGCGCCGCGGTGGCGGCCGCCGCCACCGGCGACGCCGTCATCGTGTGCGGCAAGGGCCACGAGACCGGACAGGAGATCGCGGGCGTCGTCCACCACTTCGACGATCGCGAGGAGCTCGCCCGGGCGCTGGATCAGCGCGCTGCGGGCGACGACGGGAAGGAGACCCGCCGATGATCCCCATGACCGCAGGCGAGATTGCCGAGATCTGCGGTGGCGAGCTGCACCACGTCGACCCGGACGCGCCCGTCATCGGGCCCGCCGAGTTCGACTCGCGCGCCGTGACGCAGGGCTGCATCTTCCTTGCGCTGCCGGGCGCCCGCGCCGACGGCCATGACTTCGCCGCGCAGGCGGCCTCGGCGGGCGCCGCGCTGGTCCTGGCCGCGCGGCCCGTGGATGCGCCATGCTGCGTCGTCACGCCGCTGGGGCCGCAGGCGTCCAACGCCGACGCCTTCGCGCACGACCCGGACGGCTCCGGCGCCGCGGTGCTGGAGGCGCTCGGGCGCCTGGCCCGCGCCACCGTCGACGGGCTGACCGCCGATGGAGGCCTGACGGTCGTCGGCGTCACCGGCTCCGCCGGCAAGACCTCGACGAAGGACATGATGGCCACGGTGCTTCGCGCCGCCGGGCCGACCGTCGCCCCGCGCGGCTCCTTCAACAACGAGATCGGCCACCCCTACACCGTCCTGCAGTGCGGCCCGGGCACTCGGCACCTGGTGGCGGAGATGTCCGCCCGCGGCGTCGGGCACATCGCCCACCTGGCGCGCATCGCGCCGCCGCGCATCGGCGCCGTCCTCAACGTCGGCACCGCGCACCTGGGGGAGTTCGGCTCTCGCGAGACCATCGCGCGCGCCAAGGGCGAGTTGGTGGAGGCCCTGCCGGAGGCCGCCGACGGCGGCGTCGCCATCCTCAACGCCGACGACCCGTTGGTCGCCGGCATGGCGCCGCGCACGCGGGCCCGGGTCGTCACGTTTTCCGCGGAGGGCCGCGCGGACGCCGGCTACCGCGCGGAGGACGTCGATCTCGACGAGCTCGCCCGCGCCTCCTTCACGCTGCGATTCCCCGACGGCTCCGCCCATCCGGTGCGCCTGCGCGTCCACGGCGCCCACCAGGTCGCCAACGCCCTGGCGGCCGCGGCGGCGGGCGTCGCCGCCGGCATCGCCCCGGCACGGGTCGCCGCCGCGCTGTCGGACCACGTCGCCGCGTCGGAGCGCCGCATGGACGTGCGCACCCGCGCCGACGGGGTGACCGTCATCAACGACTCGTACAACGCCAACCCTGACTCCATGCGCGCCGGCCTCGATGCCCTGGCCCGCACGGCCGCCGCCCGCGAGGGCGCCGCGGCGTGGGCCGTGCTCGGCCAGATGGGTGAGCTGGGCGACGATTCCGCCGCCGAA
>JAEWGK010000179.1 GCA_023388385.1 Actinomycetes bacterium
GACCCGGCCGCACCGGCCCCCCGGAGCCCGGCCGCTCCCGCACCCGTCGGCGGGGATCGCCCCGTTGACGCGGGATCGACGCAGACCGCCCCACCGGCCTGACGCGAGGGCGCCGACACGTATCCCCGTGTAACCACCATGTAAAACTCCGGTTAACGCGATGCTCGCACGTTGTCCGTTCGGGTGCCCGGGTCGTAATCTGAAGTCCCGTGGTCGCGTAGCCCGCGACCTGCGCCCGCGATCGTGGCCGGGGACGGCCGACACGTGGACGCCCGCCCATGAGCCAAGGGGAGCACGCGCATGACCGTCCACCGCGGAGCCGCACACGTCACCAAGTACATCGTCGTGACGGGAGGTGTGGCGTCCTCGCTGGGCAAGGGCCTGACGGCCGCGAGCCTCGGGCGCCTGCTGACCTCCCGGGGCCTGACGGTGACCATGCAGAAGCTCGATCCGTACCTCAACGTCGATCCGGGCACCATGAACCCGTTCCAGCACGGTGAGGTCTTCGTCACCCGCGACGGGGCGGAGACCGACCTGGACCTCGGCCACTACGAGCGTTTCCTGGACCGGGAGCTCGACCGCACGGCGAATCTCACGACCGGCAAGGTGTATTCCTCGGTCATCGCCAAGGAGCGCCGCGGTGCCTACCTGGGTCAGACCGTCCAGGTCATCCCGCACATCACCGACGAGATCAAGAACGGCATCGTCGCCATGTCCCGCCCGGCCGACGGCGGCGAGGCCCCCGACGTCGTCATCACGGAGATCGGCGGCACAGTCGGCGACATCGAGTCCCAACCGTTCCTCGAGGCCGCACGCCAGCTGCGCCACGAGGTCGGCCGCGAGAACATCTTCTACCTGCACTGCTCCCTGGTGCCGTACCTCGGCCCCTCCGGCGAGCTGAAGACCAAGCCGACCCAGCACTCCGTCGCGGAGCTGCGCTCCATCGGCCTGGTGCCGGACGGAGTCGTCCTGCGCGCCGACCGCGAAATCCCGCAGCCGCTCAAGGACAAGATCGCGCTCATGTGCGACGTCGACGTCGAGGGCGTCGTGTCCTGCCCGGATGCCCCGTCCATCTACGACATCCCGGACGTGCTGCGCGACCAGCACCTGGACACGTTCATCATCCGCAAGCTCGGCCTGCCGTTCCGCGACCTGGAGTGGGACGAGTGGCAGGACCTGGTGCGCCGCGTCCGCGAGCCGAAGCGCGAGCTGGAGGTCGCCGTCGTCGGAAAGTACGTCGACCTGCCCGACGCCTACCTGTCCGTCACCGAGGCCGTCAGCCACGCCGCGTTCGCCCACGAGTCCCGCGCCCGAATCCGCTGGGTGCCGGCCGACGACTGCGAGGGCGTCGGCGCCGCCGCCGCGCTGAAGGGCGTCGGCGCCGCCGCCGCGCTGAAGGGCGTCGACGCCGTCGTAGTCCCGGGCGGCTTCGGTTCCCGCGGCATCGAGGGCAAGGTCTCCGCGATCCGGTACTGCCGCGAGAACGGCATCCCGCTGCTGGGCCTGTGCCTGGGCATGCAGTGCATCGTCATCGAGGCCGCCCGCGCCGCGGGCCTGGAGAACGCCACCTCCACCGAGATCGACCCCACCACCGACGCCGGCGTCATCGCCACGATGGCCGAGCAGACCGCCGCAGTCTCCGGCGAGGCCGACCTGGGCGGCACCATGCGCCTCGGGTCCTACCCAGCGACCCTGCTGGAGGGCTCTGTCGTCGCGGACCTCTACGGTGCCACGGAGGTCGAGGAGCGCCACCGCCACCGCTACGAGGTGAGCAACGCCCACCGAGGCCTGCTGGAGGAGGCCGGCCTCGTCATCTCCGGCACGTCACCGGACGGCACGCTCGTGGAGTTCGTGGAGTACCCACGCGAGACGCACCCGTACCTCGTCGCCACCCAGGCGCACCCGGAGTACCTCTCCCGGCCGACGCGCCCGCACCCCCTGTTCGACGGGCTGATCTCCGCGGCGGTGGCCGCCCGCTAGGTTTAGCGTCCCGGCAGGTCACACCCTGCCGCGGCACCCCGATTACGCCGGATCCGGGTGCGGGCGGCGGGCGGTGAGCGCCGCGGCCAGGCCCGCGGCGGTGATCACCGCGACGGCGATCGCGAAGGCAATGGCGCTGCCGAGGAAATCGAGGTACGTGATCGCGAAGCCCAGGCCCACGACGGGAACGCCGGCGCCGAAGTAGGCGATGGTGAAGAACATGTTCATGGTGCCCATCCGGTCGGCGTCGCCGGCCAGCTGCCCGGCAAGGCCCACCGACCGGGACATCGTGAGGCCCTGACCGACACCGCAGAGGATCGCCCCGGCGAAGTAGAGCCACACCATGCCGACGGGAATGGCCAGGCAGATGAGCGCCAGGGAGACCACGAGCAGCGCCGAGCCCCACCGCAGGCCCGAACGGGCCGGCACGCGGGTGAGCCCCAGCTGGGTGACGCCGGAGATGATGAAGGCCAGGCCCACGGCGAAGCCGGTGATCATCGGCGAATGCACCCCGGCGATGGTGGCCAGGAAGGCCTGGGTGAGTCCGGCGAGCAAACCGAAGGCCGCGAGGCCGGCGAGGGCGAGGGAGGCGGCGCCGAAGAAGGCGGTGACGCCGCGCCGCGGCAGGACGGGCAGGGCGAAGCCGGACGATCCGCCGCGCCGGTGGGTCTCCGGCATGGCCGTCAGCGCCACCGCGGACAGCGCGATGAGGGCCAGGTGCACGAGGAACACGGCCTTGTCGGGGGAGGGGGCGTATTCCACGATGAGACCGGACACCGCGGGGCCCAGCCCCAGGCCCACGACGTTCGCGGCGGTGGCGTAGGTGGAGGCGCGGAGCTTGCGGTGCTCCGGGGCCACCTCGATGGCGGCGACGGTGGCAGTGCCGACGTAGATGCCGGAGGACAGACCGGTGACCACCCGGGCGGCGTAGAGGCCGATTTCACTGGTCCACGTGAGGAACATCAGGTCCGAGACGACGAACACCGCGAGACCGACCCACAGCGCCCCGCGGCGGCCGACCCAGTCCGAGAGCCCGTTGAGCAGGATGAGGGCCAGGACGATGCCGCCAGCGAAGATGGCGTAGATGCCGGTGACCGACCAGTCGGCCAGGTGGTAGGCCTCCTTGTAACCCGCGTACAGCGGGGTCGGCATCGTGGTGCCGAAGATGACGGTGGTCAGCGCCAGCAGGACGGCGAACAGGCCGAAGGAATTCTTGGAAACAGTCAAAGAAAGCTCCTAAATTTCTTAGAGTCGGGACCATTACGCGACGGGATGAGCGCGGGGAGTTGAAAGGAGAAGGGGCTGGGCAACAGTGGCAACAAGCTTGTGTCGATCATATATATGCCCGAGGGAAATGCCGTTGCGTTCGGAAGACCAATAGTTTGCGCTCGAAAGCCCAAGCTCGCGAGAATCGGGATCAGATACTAGCGTGCAAGAAATCCCGGTATTAACCGCGCTCATATCCTCCAAGGAGAACCGTCGCGAGATGGACCAATTTGCATCAGAGAGAAGAAGTGGAAGCAGCCAGGAAGGGGTATCCTCTCCCTCGATGAGCGAAGCCTCGGTCATCCACCATGCCTCCCCTGGGCCTGCGGAAGAGAAAGCACCATTCGGGAATTTCCAATGGGAAGACTGCATGAAGCCGCAGGGATGATTAATCCAGGGTAGCTGATTCCCATTGGCGTCACGCCCCAAAGGCGGACCCGGAGATACCCAATGGCAGGAGGCCAATCGGACGAGACGATCCGGGACAGTTGGGAGACTGTCGGGGAGTGAAATGGCCCCGTTGGGCGCACCCGCTAGAGATACAGTCCCAAATGCCACGTCGTTGCCATTCTGCAGAATAGAGTAGGCAGACCAAGCAGTGCGCCGGGTGTGCCGAGACTCGAGGAACCGGATACTGATCGGATCGAGCGAAACCGGACGGACGAAAGAAATCGTGGCGTGGCTCAGATTAAGTCCTGGAAATTGGGAAGCGGCCACCATAGATCCGAGCGCAAAAGGTGGAGAGCCGTGCTGATAGCGGTTAGACCACGGACCGATGGTAAGGTCACAAGGAACAAAGCCATTATCGGTCCTGCGATAGAAGAAGGTATCCATACTATGTAGACGTCCCCCGCAAGCGGGCGAGATGGGCACCGTGCTCAGTAATTAGTGAATTGAGGACCTTCACTTTCTCTACGATAGACTCGAAATCCGCCCTGAAGTAGTGACTCGCAACCGCAGTGGCGTAGTCGTAAACCGCAGAGAGATGTTGCGTCGACACGCTATTAAATTTGTAAAGATTCGACACGAGTTGATTGCGGTCAAACTTGGAGGCGGCGATAGCGTCCCCAAGCCAGCCGGCGGTAATGATGGCAGACGTTGCCCCCTGGGCACTGTGGGAGGGAATGGCGCCGATGGAGTCTCCGAGGCCGACGAGAAAGCCTTTGTTCACAGCGCGTGGCTTGGTCCGATAAAAGGACGGACGGTATTCGCAAATCGACACCCCCGCGAGGATCTGGCCAATAGCCGGATCGTCCGAGTTGAAAGCTTCGATAGCGTCCGAGCGTCCAGAAGCGCAGGAAAAATCATCGACGCTTCCGCGGTAATTCCTAGAAATATAGGCGGTTACATAATATTGACGTCCGCTATCGACGGGATAGCAGAGGAAGTTCCTATCTTCTCCCACCCAGAGCAGTGCTTCTTTAGTGCCTTCCGTGGTAGCTCTGGAAATAACATCAGTAGGAACTAGACCGCGGAGAACGACGGACTCGTGCGTAGTAACGTGCTGTTGCGGATCAATGTGCCTCGAAGCGGAGGACCAAATTCCATCGGCGCAAACGAGTACATCGAAGCTAGCGAGAGTACCATCACTAAACAAGGCTGTG
>JAEWGK010000265.1 GCA_023388385.1 Actinomycetes bacterium
CCCCGCTCACGCGGGGACGACTTCCAGTGGTGGAACAGCGGCCGCGACGCGTTCGGAACAGCCCCGCTCACGCGGGGACGACCCGTAGCCGTCATCCCCGCCGGCGAACGCCGTCGGAACAGCCCCGCTCACGCGGGGACGACGTACCGTGCGCGAGCATGACCACACCAGATGACGGAACAGCCCCGCTCACGCGGGGACGACCAGCGGGTGGGGGTCGACGGGTCGACGAACGTGGGAACAGCCCCGCTCACGCGGGGACGACGCTTGATGAACAGGCCTGATATCCCGTTTCCGCCGATTCTACGTTCGCTTTCGCTTCGCCCACCGACGGCGGGAGGCGGACGACCACCCCTTCCGCAGCCTACCGGCCGCAGGCTTCCGGGGTCGCCGGATCAGCGTGACGCCGTCGATGTCGACCGGCTCCCAATCATGCCTGTGCACACGGTAGGCATAGCCTTGCTCGTTCACATGCGTCGAGTACGCCATCAGCGCGCGTCCATTGCCAACCATCTCCACGACCAGCTCCCACAACCGGTCCCGCAACCGGGCGTTGACGTTGCCGACGAACACCCCGGGCGACACCTCCTCCATCCACCGGGTCAGATGGCCGCGGAGGCCCGCAGGGCATGCCGTCAAGACGATCGTCACCACGGTTCATCACCTGCCGCGTAGTTCGCGCCACCGGGCATCCTTCCCTCTCGGAAGTCCCACAGCTCCACGACATCCGCATGCACCTCGTCGTCGACCGTCGACGCACCGAGGAGCCGCTTCAAATCGGCGACGCACCGTGACAGGACCCGCTCCTCCCGGATGGCGTCCCGGACTCCCCTGCGGACCCTGGCGGTGAGGACGTCACGTGGGATCTCCTCCCCCTCCCCCACCTCCCGGGACAGCGCGGCGACGGACTCGAAGGCGATGGGGATGGTCACCTCGGCCTTGTACAGGTCCGCCATGTCGTAGACGAACGCCCGATCGTGCCCGACATGGACGAATCCCAGCCCCGGCGAGCAACCCAACGCCACGATGACGGCGTGCACCACGCCGTACAGACACGCATGCGCGGCGGAGAGCGCCTGATTGATCGAATCCGAGGCGTCGAAGTCGTCCGGGCGGTAGTCCCGCTTCCCCCACGGGACGCCCGTGACCGACGACCACCGCCGGTAGGCGGCCCGGACGCGTGCACCCTCGCGCCCCCGGAGCTGCTGCATCGTCAGGCCCGACACATCCTCACCAGGAAAGCGCATGGCGTACATCCGCCGGGCCACCTCAAGCCGGCTCCGCCGATTGGACACCAGCTTCGCCTGGAGTTCCAGCAATCGAGTGGACCGGCCGATCGGCCGACCATGAGCGTAGTAACGGACCCCGTTCTCGCCCGTCCATACGACGCTCGATCCGGAATCGGCGATGACCGACATTGCCTGATGCGTCACGCGCGTGCCCGGACCGAGCATGAGGACGCCGAGGGCGGCACTGGGAATATGCAGCACCCCCTGCTCATCGGTCGCGGTCAGCGCGTTGGCGTCCCTGCCGATGGTGCAGTGCTCGAGATAGAGGAACGAGATCCGATCCTCCGCACGCGTCAGCTCCGTCGGCTGCGACGGCCGGGCGCCCGGAGGAGCGGACATCGTCGTCAGCTCCCCGACACCGGCGCCAGGGTCAGCAGACCGCACCCGTAGGCCTTCGCCTTGCCGACGCCGTCCGTCAACGCCGCCCGGAGCGCATCGGGATCGACGACCTCCAGCAGGCCGTCGTACTGCGACCGGGCGACGGTCACGCGGCGTGTGCCGCGCTTGAACCGCAGGGTCTCGCGGCGGGTGACGGCGACGGAGGGCGAGCCGCCCTCGGGATCGTCGGGGAACCGGACGCCCAGGCGGTCTGCCCGCTCCAGCAGCCAGCCGAGCTGCTGCGCCGCGGTGACGTGCGCGGCCCGCCGCTTGATCCCGTCCTCTCCGGTGACGACGCGGACGGGGTTCGCGGCCAGCCGGAAGGAGAACCGGCGGCCGATCGCGACCGCGCCCAGGACGGGGGCGTAGTCGCGGATGATCCACGACTCCCGGTTGGCCCAGCCCGCCTGCTCCTGCAGATGCTCGAACGACGGCACCGTGGGGCTCAGCAGGTAGAGCGACGTCGCCTCGGGGGTGCGGTCCACCCGCCACAGGACGCGCCCATCCCCGATCGCCCCGGGCGGGAAGGCCGACATCGTCGCGGCGTGCATCGCCTGCGGGCTGGACAGCAGCTTCGCCGTGCCCCGGCGGCGCGTGTTCAGGTGCATGCGCGAGAGGTACACGTCACTCGCCTCCCGTCAGCAGCATCGGGTCGTGATCCGACACCCGGCCCGTGACCGCCGGGAGGTCGTTGGCGACCTCGGTCCAGCCGTGCACCACCCGGCGCAGGGCATGGACGCGGTTGCGCGGATCGAAGCTCACCGGCACGTCCGCGATCGTCTCGTCGGCGGTCTCCCCCGGCTCCGCGTCGCGGGAGACGGCCAGACGGACGGTCTCCGGCTGCCGGCGCCGGTACCAGTCGGCGGCGAGCCAGTCGGCTTCCTCCAGCGCCCGGGCCAGCGGGGCGTCCGACGTTCCCAGCACGACGCGGCCGGTCGGCGCGAAGGCGCGCCTGCCCAGGTAGATCGGGAACACGGGTCGGCGAATCGCGGCGGCGAGACCATCGAGAAGCTCATCCGGTCCTTCGAGCGCGACCAGGAACCGCGCATCGGCCAGGTAATCGCGGTGCGTGAGCGGCTTCGTGCTCCCCCGCTCCCAGTCCGTCGCGGTCTGGAAGTCGGTCTCCACGACGCCGACCTGGTCGACGCGTACTCCGAAGCGCAGCCCCGCGAGATCCTCGACGGGATCCGTCCTGCGGCGCCCGAGCGCGGCGGCCAGCAGCCCGACGACGCCGCTCTTCGTCGGTTCGCGGCGCGTGCCGCGGTGGTAGAAGCGGCTCGAGTCTCCCCATGACTGCATGGGGCCCGCGAGCCTCAGCAGAAGAGTCGTCACCGGTCCGTCACCCGATCCCGGACCGCGGAGCCGGCGAGGGCGACCAGGCCAGCCAGGTCAGTGCGCTCGCCGAACGTCGCCAGCGCCTCCAGGGCGCGGTCGGCCGCGGCACCGCCGGTGGCGAGGAACCCACCGCCGACCGGCTGTGAACCGTAGGCGCCGTCCTGCTCCCGCGCATAGACGCCGAGCTTCACGGCGGCCTCGGTGGTGCGGCCATCGGTGGCCGTGATGGCGTCCTCGAACGCCTCGGCGAGGTTGACCGGCTGGTCGTCGCGGACCTGGACGACGACGAGGTCCGGTCGCGTGCGGTTGGCGAAGGTGTTCTGCTTGCCGGTGGGCATGGAGACGACGAAGGCCCTGAGGAAGGCCTCGACAGCGCGGGCCGCGGCCTCGACGGAGCCGAGGGACTCTGCGAGCTCGTCGGCGTTCACCGTCGCGTAGCGGTACAGCGTCGAGGAGACGAACTCCACGGTGCCGATCATCCCGGCACCGGCGTTGTCCTCCCGGGCGTTGTCGTCGACAGCGGTGAAGAAGTCGAATTCTGTCGTGGCCGGATGGACCGAGAAGGCGTGGCTGACCTGGCAACACGCGTCGACGTTGAGATCGGGTGCGTCGGCGATCATGCGGCCGAAGAGCGCGATGTCGATGGAATGGCCGTCATCGAAGGCTGCTTTGGCCTCCTTCTTGGACACCTTCCCGCCATCGCCGAGGACGATCGCGAGGTCGGCCAGCGCATCGATCTGCGCGCGGGAGACGAACACCAGGTACCCGGTGACCGGCGGATTGTCCTCATCCTCCTCGACCTTCTTCTTGGCGGGCGCGGCCTTGATTCCGGCGGCCTTCAGCACCGCAACCGCATGCTCGCGGGCGGACTCCGAGAGGTCGGGGCGCTTCTCCGCGACCTTCTGCTCGATGCGCTCGACGGTGCGCAGCGTGCGCTCGCCGAGCTCGTCGGTGTCGAGGTGGCTGTTGAACTCCGCGCGCGTGGCCCGCTTCCAGGCCTGGCTGGAGACGCGGGCCCGCCGGACGCCGCCGTAGATCGCCGACTTGGGCGAGCCCGTGTCGTCGCGGTTGAGATTCGACGGCGGGACGGTCTGCAGGATGTGGACGTCGATGATGGTGGACATGTCGTGGGGTCCTTTCGGGATGATTCGGAGGCGTCTGTTCGTCGTCAGGATTCGGAGGCGGCGGGGCGCCCGGAAGCCGCCGGAGTGGACGCCGGGGAGGCGGCCACCGGGGCGGGCGACGCGCCGTCCGCGTCCGCTCGCCGCGGGCGCGCGTAGATGTCGCGGGACCACCGGAGCCGCACGCCGTTGGCGCGGTCCGGGTC
>JAEWGK010000047.1 GCA_023388385.1 Actinomycetes bacterium
GGAGTTCCTGCACCTGCAGCGGGACCTGCCCGGCGCATCCGACGTCTCCGACAACGCAGACCCGGTCCGCGAATGGTCCGGCGACTACACCAAGGAGGACCAGAACCCATGACCGACGCCCCCCGCATCCCCGCCGACCACGGCGGCCGCACCATCTTCGTCGCCGGCCAGTGGACTGCCGCGGACTCCGGCGACACCCGCGTCATCACCTGCCCCGGCACCGGCGAGGTCGTCGCCGAGGTTGCCGAGGGCGGCCGCCCCGACACCGAGCGGGCGATCGCCGCGGCCCGCGCCGCCTTCGACGGCGGCTGCTGGGACGGGATCACCGCCTGGGACCGGGGGGAGCTGCTCCGCCGCGTCGCCGACGGCATCGAGGCCCGCAAGGAGGACTTCGCGCTGGCGGAGTCCCTCGACACGGGCAAGCGCGTGCCGGAGTCCCGCATCGACATGGACGACATCATCGGGTGCTTCCGTTACTTCGGCACCCTCGCCGGCCACGACGCCGGCCGCGTCGTCGATGCCGGCGATCCCTCCGTCGTCGCCCGGGTCGTCCGCGAACCGGTCGGCGTGTGCGGCCTCATCACCCCGTGGAACTACCCGCTCCTGCAGGTCGCGTGGAAGGTCGCCCCGTGCATCGCCGCCGGGAACACCTTCGTCCTCAAGCCCGCGGAGCTGACCCCGCACACCGCCATCCTGCTCATGCGGGTCCTCGAGGAGGCCGGGCTCCCGGCCGGCGCCGGCAACCTCGTCACCGGCGCTGGTGCCGGTGCCGGGGCGCCCCTGGCCTCCGACCCCCGGGTCGACATGGTGTCCTTCACCGGCGGCCTGGTCACGGGCCGCGCCATCGCGGCGGAGGCCGCCGCGACGGTGAAGAAGGTCGCCCTCGAGCTCGGCGGCAAGAACCCCAACATCATCTTCGCCGACGCGGACTTCGACGCCGCCGTCGACAACGCCCTCAACGGCGCGTTCCTGCACTCCGGGCAGGTGTGCTCCGCAGGGGCGCGCCTGGTGGTGGAGGAGTCCGTCGCGGAGAGGTTCGTCGACGCCCTCGTCGAGCGCGCCGGGCGCATCCGCCTCGGCGGGCCGATGGACGAGCGGGCGGAGACCGGCGCGCTCATCTCCGAGGCACACCGCGACAAGGTCCACGCCTACGTCGAGCATGCCCGGGAGCAGGGTGCCCGCGTTCGCTGCGGCGGGCGCTTCGCGGAGGGCCCGTCCGCGGACGGCACCCTCGATCTCGCCGACGGCTGGTACTACGAGCCGACCGTCATCGACCGGTGCACCCGCGAAATGGACTGCGTCCACGACGAGGCGTTCGGCCCCGTCGTGACCGTCGAGACGTTCACCACGGAGGACGAGGCCGTTGAGATCGGCAACGACACCATCTACGGGCTCGCCGGCGCCGTGTGGACCTCCGACGCGGGGCGGGGGGAGCGGGTCGCCGCCGCCCTGCGCCACGGCACGGTGTGGATCAACGACTTCGGCCCGTACCTGCCCCAGGCGGAGTGGGGCGGGATGAAGGCCTCCGGCATCGGGCGGGAGCTCGGACTCGCCGGGCTGGAGGAGTACACCGAGCAGAAGCTCGTGTACCGCAACACGGCTCCGGCCGTCACCGGGTGGTTCGAGGATCGCCGCGGGTAGGCGGGCCCGGTGATGCCGGCGCGGGTCCATGCCGGCGCGGGTCCGCCCGGCCACCGGCCCCGGGTGAATCGCCGGGCGGGGTGATGCCCCGGGCAGCGTTCACAACCTGCCGGGGCACTGCATAAGTTGTGTCCCGGCAGGCTGTGAACGCCAGCTGCCGGGACACGGCACCTAAGCGCGTCCGGCGTGGGAGGCGACGGCCTCCAGGCCCGGGTACGTCATGTGCAGGATGAGGTTGTACGGCACCTTGTCGTCGACGACGCCGACCATCCAGCGGTCGGCGGAGCAGAGATCGTGGCCCGCGGACATCGGCTTCATGTCGATGAAGTCCGCGCCGGTGTCCCCGGCGGCCTGGACCACGGCCCACTGCAGGCCATCCTCGACGTCGCGGATGTTGACGCCCGGGACCGCGACGCCGCCGGGGCCGAGGTTCACCAGGCAGACGCCGCCGTCGGGGCGGGAAATCGTCGGCAGGCCCATGAGCTTGATGCGCGCGTTCGGGGCGGCGGCGCGGATCTGGTTGACCGCGTCGCGGACGGCGACGCGGAGGTTCTCCTGGATCTGCGGCATCGGCAGATGCTCGTTGAGGATGTACGGGTACACGTCGTTCGCGCCGGCGAAGACGACGACCTCCGCGGTGCCGCCGTCGAGGGCGCCGGACTCGGCGGCCCGCCGGATCTGCTCCGAGATCCGCATGCCGCCCGTGCGGAAGGACGCGCCCGCGCACGTGTAGTCGTCGACGTGCCGGCCCGCCGCGGCGCCGTAGGCCTCGGCGAAGTGGTGGTCGGTCCCGCAGCCGGCGAGGTTGCCCTGCTGGAGGATCTTGCTCTCGGCATACTGGATCAGGTTCGGGTTCGCGGGGAGCGAATCGCCGAACGCGACGGCGTTGCCGGGCGCGGCGGTGGCGGCGACCGGGACGGCGGCGGCCAGGGCGCCGGCGGTGGCGACGGTGGCCAGGAGCGAGCGGATGCGCATGGGCGGGGCCTTCCTTCGGTGGCGGCGGGTGCGGTGCGGGGGCGGCGTGGCTCCTGCCGTCGCGCCATCGTGTGGCGTGGCGGGTCCCGGGCGGACGCGGCCCCAATGACCCCAGGGTAGCCGTTGCCGGTTCGTGATGAAAGTCGGCTTGCCCCAGAAACGATCGGGCCCCCCAAGACGGCGGGACCCCGCACCACGGGGTGCGGGGTCCCGTCGCCACGCTGCACCGCCGGGGCCGCCCGGCGGGCCAGCTACCCCTTCAGGGACGCCGGCGGGGTGAAGCGGTCGCCGTAGCGCTCGGCGAGCTCCTCGGCGCGGGCGACGAAGCCCTCGACGCCGCGGCGCTCGGGGTGCGGCTCGCCGTCGATGACGGTGGCGCCGTCGTAGTTCTTGATGAACTGGCGGGTGCCGCCGGTCCACGCCGGGTAGCCGATGCCGAAGATGGAGCCGATGTTGGCGTCCGCGTCATGCAGGACGACGCCCTCGTCGACGCACTTCTGGGTCTCGATGGCCTCGATGAAGAGCATGCGGTCGGCCAGATCCTGCAGGTCGGACTCCTCCGGGGCGATGGAGCCGCCGCCGAGCTCGTCGCGCAGGCCCTGCCAGAGGCCGGCGCGGCGGCCGTCGGCGTACTCGTAGAAGCCCTTGCCCTCGAGCTTGCCGGGGCGGTCGAACTCGCCGAGCATGCGCTCGACGATCCCGGTGACGCCGCCGTCGTCGAGGGTGCGGCCCTCGGCCTCGGCCGCGGCGCGGTTCTCGTCGCCGATCTTCTTGATGAGCTTCAAGTTGAGCTCGTCGGCCAGCTGCAGCTGCGGGGCGGGGTAGCCGATCTGGCGGGCGGCGGCCTCGATGACGGCCGGCTCGTGGCCCTCGGCGAGCATGCGGATGGCCTCGTTGATGACGGTGCCGATGACACGCGAGGTGTAGAAGCCGCGGGAGTCGGTGACGACGATCGGGATCTTGCGGATCTGGACGGCGAAGTCCAGGGCCTTGGCCAGGATGGCCGGGTCCGTCTTGTCGCCGGAGATGATCTCGATGAGCTGCATCTTGTCCACCGGGGAGAAGAAGTGCAGGCCGATGAAGTCGCCCTCGCGCTTGACGTGGGAGGCGAGTTCGGTGATCGGCAGGGTCGAGGTGTTGGAGCCCAGGACCGCGGTCTCCGGGACGGCGGCCTCGATCTCGGCGTGGACCTTGTGCTTGAGCTCGGTGTTCTCGAAGACGGCCTCGATGACGAGGTCGACGTCGGACATGTCGTCGTAGGAGTCGGTCGGCTGGATGCGGTCGAGCAGCGCCCTGGACTTCTCCTCGGTGGTGCGGCCGCGCTCCAGCGCCTTGGCCTCGAGGCCCTCCGAGTAGGCCTTGCCGCGCTCGGCGTTTTCCATGGCGACGTCCTTGAGGACGACGTCCATGCCGGCCTTCGCGCAGACGTAGGCGATGCCCGCGCCCATCATGCCGGCGCCGACGACGGCGACCTTCCTGAACTCGGTCTTCGGGTAGGGGGTGCCGTCGGCCTGCAGCGGGCGGGAGCCGCCGCCGTTGCAGTGGTTCAGGTCGAAGAAGAAGGCCTGCATCATGTTCTTCGACTGAGTGCCGCACACCAGCTCGGTGAAGTAGCGGGACTCGATGCGCAGGGCGGTGTCGAAGTCGACCTGGGCGCCCTCGATGGCGGCCTGCATGGCCCGGCGCGGGGCGAGCATCGGCGCGCCCTTGAGCTGCTTGGTCAGGTTGGCCGGGAAGGACGGCAGGACGGCGCCGAGCTTCGGGCTGGTCGGGGCGCCGCCCGGGAGGCGGAAGCCCTTCTCGTCCCACGGCTGCGCGGCGCGGGCGTCGTCGGAGGCGAGCCAGGCGCGGGCGCGGTCGAGGAGCTCCTCGGCCGGGACGACCTCGTCGACGAGGCCGGCCTTGAGGGCCTGGGCCGGGGCCATCTGCTTGCCGGTGAGGACGACCTTCATGAGGGCGTCCTGCAGGCCGAGCATGCGAACGACGCGGGACACGCCGCCGCCGCCTGGCAGCAGGCCGAGGGTGACCTCGGGCAGGCCGATCTTGGCGGAGCGGACGTCCGCGGCGATGCGGTGGTTCGCGGCGAGGGCGACCTCGAGGCCGCCGCCGAGGGCGGCGCCGTTGATGGCCGCGACGACCGGGACGGGGAGGAGCTCGATGCGGCGCAGGCCGGCCTTTATCTCCTCGACCATCTCGAACATCTCGCGGGCGTCGTCGGCGGTGGCCTTGGACATCTGCTTGATGTCGCCGCCGGCGAAGAACGTCTTCTTCGCGGAGGTGATGATGACGCCGGTGACGTCGCCGGAGCCGTCGCCGACGGCCTCCTCGAGACGCTGCGCGACCTCGGTGAGGTCCTTGCGGAACGTCTGGTTCATGGTGTTGACGGGCGCGTTGGGGTCGTCCATCGTCAGCGTGACGACGCCGCCCTCCTGCTCCCACCGGAACATGCTGTCGGTCATGGTGCGTTCTCCTTGGGGATCTTCGTTGATGCGTTCGGGTGGGAGGACTAGACGCGCTCGATGATGGTGGCGACGCCCATGCCGCCGGCGACGCACAGGGTCATGAGGCCGTAGCGGCCGCCGGTGCGGTGGAGCTCGTCGATGACGGTGCCGGTGATCATGGCGCCGGTGGCGCCCAGCGGGTGGCCCATGGCGATGGCGCCGCCGTTGATGTTCAGCTTCTCGCCGTCGATGCCGAGCTGCTGCTGGGCGTGGAGGACGACGGCCGCGAAGGCCTCGTTGATCTCCCAGACGTCGATGTCGTCGACCGTGAGGTCGGCCTTGGCCAGGACCTCGCGGACGGCCGGCTCGATGCCGGTGAGCATGATGGTCGGCTCGACGCCGTTGACGGCGGTGGCGACGACGCGGGCGCGGGGCTCCAGGCCCATGTCCTTGCCGGCCTTCTCGGAGCCGATGAGGGTCAGGGCGGCGCCGTCGACGATGCCGGAGGAGTTGCCGGCGTGGTGCAGGTGCTCGATGCGCTCGAGCTGCGGGTACTTCTTCAGGGCGACGGCGTCGAAGCCGCCCTGGGAGCCCATGCCGGCGAACGCCGGACGGAGGCCGGCCAGCGACTCGGCGGTGACGCCGGCGCGGACGGTCTCGTCGTGGTCGAGGATGGTCATGCCGTTCTGGTCGACGACCGGCACCACGGAGCGGTCGAAGCGGCCCTCCTCGCGGGCCTTGGTGGCGCGCTCGTGGGATTGGGCGGCGAAGGCGTCCAGCTGCTCGCGGGTGAAGCCGTCGAGGCTGGCGATGAGGTCGGCGGAGATGCCCTGCGGCACGAAGTCGGTGGCGAAGGAGACCTGCGCGTCCATGGCCATGGCGCCGCCGTCGGACATCATGGGGACGCGGGACATGGACTCGACGCCGCCGGCGAGCACGAGCTCGTCGAAGCCCGAGCGGACCTTCTGGGCCGCCAGGTTGATGGCCGTGAGGCCGGAGGCGCAGAAGCGGTTCACCTGGACGCCACCGGTGCGGTAGGGCAGGCCGGCGACGAGGGCGGCGGTGCGGGCGATGTCGGCGCCCTGATCGGCGACGGGCGTGACGCAGCCGACGACGAGGTCGCTGATGCGCTCCTCGTCGAGGTCCGGGAAGCGGTCGCGGATCTCGTCGATGAGGCCGACGAGCAGCTGGACGGGGCGGACCTCGTGCAGCGAACCGGTCTTCTTGCCCTTGCCGCGCGGGGTGCGGATGGCCTCGTAGATGAAGGCCTCGCCGCCCGCCGGGGTGGTGGGGTTGGTCATGGGTTTTCGTGTCCTCGCGCAGTAGGTGACGATGTGTTGCACGTCACTGTATCCCCGCGCGTTACGGACCGGCAACGGGTCAACGTGTATCGAGGTAGAAACACCCCCGTCCGCGTGATACCGGGCCTCCCGCACCGCGAACGCCCCCTCTAGGTGCGGCGCAGCACCAGCACGAGGTTGCTCACGGCGACCTCGCGGAAGATCGGCACGCGCGTCATCCACCACGCCCACCACGGGTGGTAGCGGGGGAAGGCGGCGAGGAGCTCGGCCTCGCCGGAGCGGTCCATCTCGCGGCCCCACTCCAGGCCCTCGCGGCAGTGCACCTTGAACAGGGATTCGCCGTAGTAGTTCTTCGGCCGCTTCCCGTGCTTCCTCTCGTACATCCGGCGGGCGCGATCGCCGCCGAGGTAGTGCGTCCGGCCCATCTCGTGGCCGCCGAACGGGCCGTACCAGATGGTGTAGCTGTAGACGACCAGCCCGCCGGGCCGGGTGACGCGGAGCATCTCGCGGCCCATCCGCCACGGCTCCGCGACGTGCTCGGCGACGTTGGAGCTGTACGTCAGGTCGAAGGCGCCGTCGCGGAACGGCAGCTCCAGGCCGGAGCCGCGCACTGACGACTCCAGGTGGATGCCCGCCGCCGCCATCTCGCCGACGTCCGGCTCGCATGTGACGTAGTCGGCGCCGCGCCGGGCGAACGCCTCCGCGAAATAGCCGGGGCCGCCCCCGACGTCGAGGATCCGCGCCCCCGTCAGGGGGGAGTCGACGATCTCCCCGACGGTTCCGTCAGCGGTGGGGGAGGGGCGGCTGCCGTGGGCGGCGGGGGCGAGTTCCCCGTCGGCGATGCCCTCCAGCACGGACACCGTGTCATCTGCGAGATGACCGTAGAAGCGGGCGGGCTCGGGCTGCTCGTACTTGAAGGAGTCGAGCAGGCCGAAGGACCGGCGCAGCGTCGCATGCGGGCCGAGCGCGCGCAGCGGTTCCGGGACGAGGCGATCGCGGATCGTTTCAAGCACGGGAGCAAATGTATACCGAATCAACGGTCCCGATAGACTGCGCCGTCATGAAGGTTCTGCTGCTCTGCTGGCGCGACACCGGGCACCCCGAGGGCGGCGGCTCCGAGCGGTACCTCGAGCGGGTCGCCGAGCACCTCGCGCGCGACGGCCACCGCGTCGTCTTCCGCACGGCCGCCTACCCCGGGGCGCCACGCCGATCGACGCGCGCCGGCGTCCGCTTCTCCCGCGCCGGCGGCAACTACGGCGTCTACGTCCGCGCCGCCGTGGCCATGACCGCGGCCCGGTTCGGCCTCGGGCCGCTCGCCCGCGAGCTGGGCGGGCGGCCCGACGTCGTCGTCGACACGCAGAACGGCATCCCGTTCATGGCCCGGGTGTTCTCCGGTGCGCCGACGGTGCTGCTCACCCACCATTGCCACCGCGAGCAGTGGCCCGTCGCCGGGCCCGTCACCGGGCGCGTCGGCTGGCTCATCGAATCGGTCGTGTCCCCGGTGGTCCACCGCGGGTGCCGCTATGTCACCGTTTCCCTGCCCTCCCGGGACGACCTCGTCGAGCTGGGGGTCCGCGCCGACGACATCACGGTCATCCGCAACGGCGTCGACCCGCTGCCCGCCGACCCCGCGGCCGCGGCGGCGGAGGCGGCCGCCGCGGAGGCCGACGACGCCGCCGGCATGCACGCCATCACCGGGTCCGACGCGGGGCCGCGTCTGGTCACCCTGTCCCGCCTGGTGCCGCACAAGCGCATCGAGCACGCCATCGACGCCGTCGCCGCGCTCGTGCCGGAGCACCCCGGCGTCGTCCTCGACGTCATCGGCTCCGGTTGGTGGCGCGACGAACTGCTCGATTACGCCGGGCGACGCGGCGTCGCCCGCCACGTCATCTTCCACGGCCAGGTCTCCGAGGAGGAGAAGCACGCGCTGCTCGCCCGCGCCGATCTGCACCTCATGCCGTCCCGCAAGGAGGGCTGGGGCCTGGCCGTCATCGAAGCGGCCCAGCACGGCGTGCCGACGATCGGCTACTCCTCGTCCGCGGGTCTGCGCGACAGCGTCGTCGACGGACAGACCGGCCTGCTGGTCGGCGACGGCCCCGGCGAGCTCGTGGCCGCCGTGCGCCGACTGGTGGAGGACCCGCGGCTGCGCGCCGCATGGGCGGGGCCGCCCGCGCCCGCGCCGCGACGTTCAGCTGGGAGGCGACCGCCACGGCGATGGGCCGCGTCATCGCCGACGTCGCGAGGCGCTGAGCGCGGCGC
>JAEWGK010000057.1 GCA_023388385.1 Actinomycetes bacterium
CTCCCCCACGCCGTCGCCGCGCATCTCCAGGACGACGCCTCCCTGGCCGGGCTCCCAGCCCCCGACGTAGCGGCCCCGGCTGATGAAGTATCCGCCGGGCAGCGGCACCGCGTCGTCGCCCCACGTCTCCGTCAGGGCGTACATCCACTCCAGAAAGGGGCGGTCGGCATCGGTCGCGGGGCGGCAGGTGAACTCACTCATGGGTCCCACGGTAACGACGGCGCACGGGCCGCGCGGTACGGCGGGCGGAGCCCCCGCACGCTCGGCGCGGGCCTACTCGGCGGCGCGGGCCTCGCCGTCCTCGCCGACGCCGACGACCTTGAGGGACTCGCCGTCCTCGGCGACGGAGACCTCGACGCGATCGCCGTCGCGGACGTCGCCGGCGAGCAGGCGCCGGGCGAGCTCGTCGCCGATGGCCTTCTGCACCAGTCGGCGCAACGGGCGGGCCCCGTAGGCCGGGTCATAGCCGCGCTCGGCGAGCCACGCCTCGGCGTCGTCGCCGACGTCGAGGATGAGGCGCCGCTGCGACAGTCGGTCGGCAAGCTGGCCGATCTGGATGGTGACGATGCCGCGAAGCTGTTCCGTCGACAGAGCGTCGAAGACGACCACGTCGTCCAGACGGTTGATGAACTCCGGCTTGAACGCCGCCTTCACCGCCGCCATCACCTGGTCGCGGTCGCCGCCGGCGCCCAGGTTGGAGGTGAGGATGAGGATGGTGTTGCGGAAGTCCACCGTGCGGCCCTGGCCGTCGGTGAGCCGGCCCTCGTCGAGGACCTGCAGCAGCACGTCGAACACGTCCTGGTGCGCCTTCTCCACCTCGTCGAACAGGACGACGGTGTAGGGGCGGCGGCGGACGGCCTCGGTCAGCTGGCCGCCGGCGTCGTAGCCGACGTAGCCGGGGGGCGCGCCGATGAGGCGGGCGACGGAGTGCTTCTCGCCGTACTCGGACATGTCGATGCGCACCATCGCGCGCTCGTCGTCGAACAGGAACTCCGCCAGCGCCTTCGCCAGCTCGGTCTTGCCGACGCCGGTGGGGCCGAGGAACAGGAACGAGCCGGTCGGCCGGTTCGGGTCCGCGACGCCGGCGCGGGCGCGGCGCACCGCGTCCGACACCGCCATGACGGCGTCCTCCTGGCCGACGACGCGGCCGCCGAGGATGGTCTCCATGTGCAGGAGCTTCTCGGTCTCGCCCTGCATCATCTTGCCGGCGGGCACGCCCGTCCAGGCGGACACGACTTCCGCGACCTCCTGCGTCGTCACCTCCTCCTTCAGCATCGAATCGCCGGTGTCGGACTCCTCCACCGCCTTCTCCGCTTCCGCGAGCTTCTTCTCCAGCTCGGGGATGCGGCCGTAGCGCAGTTCGGCGACGCGCCCGTAGTCGCCCTCGCGCTCCGCCTTCTCGCTCTCGGTGCGCAGCGCATCGAGCTCCTCGCGGGTGGAGCGGACGTCGTCGATGGAGCTCAGTTCGTTCTGCCAGCGGGTCTTCAGCTGGGTGAGCTTCTCCCGCTCATCGGCCAGCTCCTCGCGCAGCTTCTCCAGCCGCTCCTTCGAGGCGACGTCGGTCTCCTTCTCCAGCGCCATCTCCTCGATCTCCAGGCGGCGGACGATGCGCTCGGCGGAGTCGATCTCCTCCGGGGACGAGTCGATTTCCATGCGCAGGCGCGACGCGGCCTCGTCGACCAGGTCGATGGCCTTGTCCGGCAGGAACCGCGACGTGATGTACCGGTCCGACAGGGTCGCCGCGGCGACGAGGGCGGAGTCGGTGATGCGCACGCCGTGGTGCACCTCGTACCGCTCCTTGAGGCCGCGGAGGATGCCGATGGTGTCCTCCACGCTCGGCTCGGCGGCGTAGACCTGCTGGAAGCGGCGCTCCAGCGCGGCGTCCTTCTCGATGTACTTGCGGTACTCGTCGAGCGTCGTCGCCCCGACCAGGCGCAGCTCGCCGCGGGCGAGCATCGGCTTGATCATGTTGCCGGCGTCCATCGAGCCCTCGCCGGTCGCGCCGGCGCCGACGATGGTGTGGATCTCGTCGATGAAGGTGATGATCTGCCCATCGGACTCCTTGATCTCGTCGAGCACCGCCTTCAGGCGCTCCTCGAACTCGCCGCGGTACTTCGCGCCGGCGACCATGGACCCCAGGTCCAGGGCCATGAGGGTCTTGCCCTTCAGGGACTCCGGGACGTCGCCCGCGACGATGCGGCGGGCCAGGCCCTCCACGATGGCGGTCTTGCCGACGCCGGGCTCGCCGATGAGCACCGGGTTGTTCTTCGTGCGGCGCGACAGCACCTGCACGACGCGGCGAATCTCCTGGTCGCGGCCGATGACGGGGTCGATCTTGCCCTCGCGGGCCCGGGCGGTGAGGTCCGTGGCGTACTTCTCCAGGGCCTGCCACTGCTCCTCCGGGTTCTCCGTGGTGACCGTGCGGTTGCCGCGGACGGAGGTGAGCGCCGCCTTGAGCGCATCGGGGGTCGCGCCGGAGTCCTGCAGCATGCGCGCCGCATCGGAGTCGCCGGTGGCGATGCCGATGAGCAGGACCTCGGTGGAGACGTACTCGTCGCCGAGCTCGCCCGCCAGCTCCTCCGCGGAGGTCAGCGCGTTCAGCGCGTCGCGGTTGAACTGGGGGTTGGCCATGTTGCCCCCGGATGCGCTGGGGTAGCCCGCGACGAGTTCGCGGGCGCGCGTGAGGGTGCCGCCGGGCTCGACGCCCGCGGAGGTGAGCAACGGGGCGGCGATGCCGTCCTCCTGCTCCAGGAGGGCGACCAGCAGATGCGCCGGGCGGATGTCCGGGTTGCCCGCCGCGGACGCGGCCTTGAGAGCCGCCTGCAGCGCCTCGTTCGTCTTGGTGGTGGGGGTGAACGCCATGATGTCCGCGTCCTTTCGTGTTTCGTTTGTTCGTCTCGCCTGGTTCCGCAGTCCCGGCGTGCCGGCGCCGCCATCATGATGATGTTGAGCAGGCGGCGCTCAATTCTGGGGCCGATGGTAACCATTCACCCCCTCCAACGCGACCAGAATTGAGTCAATTCCGCTCAACCCCGCAGATTGATGTGATGTGCCCCACATCATCACGTGCGTGACGACGCTCTCCGCCCCGGCGCACAGCCCCCGGCTACGGGCCCCCTCCCCCGCTTCACCGGCAGCGCTGCGGGCCGTTCTTCACTAGGCTGAAATCGACCGCGTTCCAGCAAGGAAAGGAACTGTATGAACACCGAGCAGGCCAAGCAGATGACCGAGGGCAAGGGCTTCATCGCCGCCCTGGACCAGTCCGGCGGATCGACCCCGAAGGCCCTGCGCCTGTACGGCATCGAGGAGGATCAGTACTCCGGCGACGCCGAGATGTTCGACCTCGTCCACGAGATGCGCACCCGCATCATCACCTCGGACTCCTTCACCGGCGACAAGATCATCGCCGCCATCCTCTTCGAGATGACCATGGATCGCGAGATCGAGGGCATCCCGACCGCCCAGTACCTCTGGGAGAAGAAGGGCATCGTCCCGCTGCTGAAGACGGACAAGGGCCTCGCCGACCTCGAGAACGGCGCGCAGGTCATGAAGCCGAACCCGGGCCTGGACGAGCTCTGCGAGCGCGCCGTCGCCAAGGGCATCTTCGGCACCAAGATGCGCTCCTTCATCGCCGAGGCGAACCCGGTGGGCATCAAGGCCGTCGTCGACCAGCAGTTCGAGGTCGCGAAGCAGATCCTGGGCCATGGCCTCATTCCGATCATCGAGCCGGAGGTCGACATCAACGCGGCCGACAAGGCCGAGGCGGAGAAGATCCTGCGCGACGAGCTGCTCAAGGGCCTCGACGCCCTCGAGGGCGATCTGCCGGTGATGATCAAGCTGTCCATCCCGACCGAGGACGGCTTCTACACCCCGCTCATCGAGCACGACAAGGTCATGCGCGTCGTCGCCCTCTCCGGCGGCTACGAGCGTGACGAGGCCAACGAGCGCCTCTCCCGCAACCCGGGCCTCATCGCCTCCTTCTCCCGCGCCCTGACCGAGGGCCTCGACGTCAAGCAGACGCAGGAGGAGTTCGACGAGACCCTGGCGAAGTCCGTCGAGGGCATCTACGAGGCCTCCCTGTAAGGGTACGCCCCGTCCGGACCACGGACCTCCGGGACGCCGCGGCCCCCGCATCGCGCCGACGATGCGGGGGCCGTCGTCATGCGTGCGCCCCGCAGAAGCGGCGGCCGGGGCCATCCGGTCGACGGCCCCATCATGCGGCGGGATCGGGGGCCTCCCCTCCCGCCATCACGAGGCGCGCCGGGGCATCCCGGAAGGCGGCCGCCGCGGCGCCGTCGGCGGCCATGGCGGCGCCGACCGCGTTGAACACGCCGGTGGGCAGGCTCAGCACGGTGATGCCGTGGCGCGTCACTTCCGCGGCGAGGGAGGCCGAATCCGTGGCGACAGCACTCACCTACCGATCCAGACCAGACTACCCCCTAAAGGGGGTATTTTCAGCGCAACCTCTTCGTTTCCCCTACCAATCTTCGTGCCGGCAAGTAGGCTCAGATTAGCTCTACTGAAGAGCAACACCACGCCTTCTGTCGCCACACATCCGAAACCATAAATTCATCGAAAGCCCCTAACACAAGGGGAAAATGATCAGATCCCTAGCGCAAGCACTATCGTGCCCTCTCTCGCTTCATAGAACTAAAGATCCGCGGCGGCAAAGATGACCAATCGGCGAAGTATCACCCCTCTGATATCCTTGAAAGGACGTGCAAATGCTCACTACTCAGGTCAACTCCGACCAGGCCCGCGGTCTCATCCCTACTTTCAAAGACGGATTCCTCGACACCGCCACATCCCCGATGACTTGCACACCCACCGTGACCGTCCGCATCACCGTCCGTATTATGAGGACCATCGCAAAGAACAAGAACAAGAAGGGCGCGGAATCACCGCTGCTGGCAACCGCCGTCTAACCACAGCTTCAGAACGCGAGAGAACACGGTGCTAAACAAGATCAGAAAGACGCTCGCTCGTGACCCCCTGGCCACGACCGAGCGCTTTTGCGCAGTATCGCAGATACTATCAGTACTAGAATCCTTTCCGAGTGCCGAGCGAAAGAAGGGTGGGATCAATGACTGGGAGTACACCAAATTCCTTTATGGGACCGACGACGTATTCACCGATCCAGATAAACGAGAAAGACACGTTCGTCTCCTCCTAGGTACACGACTAGCTTCCGCCCTAACTCTCCTGCTTCCGACGTCAAACAATACGCGAATGGTTGCATCCGCGCTCAGTGGACTGACGTACGCCGCAGGTAACAAGTACACAATAAACGGTAGTGATGGGGCTGAACAATATGCGGCAATAATCCTCACATCATCAGCCCTGGGGAGAACGAACGGAGGAAAGAACAAAGATCTCGCCATAGCTTTTATTGCTGCACAAACCACACTAAGCTACTTTGTTGCCGGCATCGTCAAATCTCTCGGATACGAGTGGAAGCGCGGAACAGCGGTTGAGCGAGTAATCAGGACCGAAAGCTACGGTAACGAACCGTTCTACAAGTTCCTTCGAGCACATCCAACACTCTCCACACTACTTACGCGCAGCACCGTCATAATTGAGACCGCATTCCCTGCACTTATCTTGTGCAAGAAAACACGGCCCCTCGCTTTTATTTCTATGTTTGCTTTTCATGCCGCCAACATCGAGCTAATGGGTCTCGGACGCTTTTTTCTAGTGTTTACCTCGACGTACCCTGCAGTCGCCAGAGCGATCCGTCCCCTAGTTTAGGACACTAATGAGTAGATTCCTGAAAAGCACAGCGACCCTAGCTGCGGTTTCACTCGGCAGCCTTAAATTCCTTGAGCAGTACCACAAATACTCCGCTGCGAGAGTTTCCAACACCTGGAATAATGAAGAACATGTCGCGTCTTCAGAAAATTCCATACGCGTGTACACACTCGGCTCCACCGCCGCAAAACGTAAGGTGATTCTGGTTCACGGCATAGGTCATTCCTCGGTATCAATGGCTAGCATGGGCGAGCACATACACCAGTCCACTGGTGCAACAGTAATCCGTTACGATCGTCCGGGGTACGGAAATTCTCGCTTCCTCTCCCCGGAGCCGCGCTCACTACAGCAGTTCGTAACAGAACTCGGTGAGCTACTTGAAAAATACACGTCCGATGATGATGAAGTAACAATCATAGGGCACTCGCTCGGCGGGTTGATCGCTCGGCTAGCACGCGAAGACTATGATCATCGGGAAGACATATCTGTCGTAATGCTCGATCCGACCCATCCACGTGAAGCAGCTACTGACCGCAGCAAACGTCTCGGCATGGTGCTAGCAGGGCAAGAACTGGATCGACGTATACTACTTTCTTACTTTGGTGGCGAACTTCTCGATGCTTCCATCGGAAAGCTCTATGGCAGGTCGAGCGCTGACCGCTATGAGAACGCAGCCCATGCCGAGAGGTTTACGGCGAGGAACGTCCGGGCTACCCACAAAGAAACAGAGGCTGTTTTCGGCCTACTCTTCAACGGAAAATACGTCGACGTGCCCAACATTCGGCCAGGGATATTCGTGGTCGCATCCGAAAAATCTAATTCATTGACAGGGTCGGAAGGATTACTTAGGGAATACGCCACTTCGAAGAATACATACCGGACGATCCAAGGTTCCGATCACGAGAGCATGCTTTATAATTCGACCACAATACAACATATTGTGGCTATCCTAGAGAGGAGGCTGCCACATTGATCCGGTCGATCGTATCGTTTGTTTTCAGTTCATGGTTCGTACTCACAGTCTTCGGTCAGCATCCAGGAGGTAGTCACCGGTCGCGCTATCTACTTCGAAGGTTGAGTTCTACTATATTCATGCCAAACTGGGCCTTCTTTGCTCCAGATCCTGGAACTCATGATGATCACCTATTGTTCCGCGAAGTTACGGTTTCTGCAGGCGATGATAGCGAGTCATACGGGGAATGGAATGAGATATCGTATAGCTATGCGATACCTTTTCTATCCCATTTTTATTCAAAGCGTTCTCGTCAGGGAAAAGGAATAATAGACATATTCTCTACACTGGAGTCAATCGAGGGGCAAACGAACTATCACGCTGACAAGGACGTCGTATTGGGTGGAAGGCAGGCCATTGCCAATTATGTCGCGGCGAACGCCGATAATACCAGGAGCGAACTTTCAGATTTCGACGTATTACTGGTGAAGACAGCTGGGTACGAATCGAGTGCAGATCCCATTTACCACTACAAGTTTAGAGTGAGGGATGGCCTCGCAAGACTATAACAGGCCGAACATTCTACCGATCGAAGGGACCATATGACATTCAGTTCGCTCGCGAAGGAATCATCCAGTCTTGTCTTCGCTGCCGTACTTCTGTCGCTCCTTGGCGCATGCACGACACTCGCACAGCCATCGTTAGTTGGCACTCTGGTGGCATCCGTAGGGAGCGATTCCGTGATTCAGCCCACTTTGGCACTCATTGTACTGATACTTGTGGGGGCCATTCTTTCTGGGTTCCAGATGTATGTGACTTCACTAGCGGCAGACAGATCTATCCTATACATCAGGAAAAGGCTTTCCCATCATCTCCTGCGTCTTCCGCTCCGTGTCTACGACAAGGAGGGGGCAGGTTCCTTCGTCACCCGGTTGACCTCTGATACTTCGGTTGTGAGCAACGCGTTTTCTTCTGCGCTGGTGGAGTCCGTGGGGGGCATAGTCGTTGTCATCGGAGTGGTCGGATACATGGCCTACATTGACGCCGCTCTGTTCGGGGTGGTTGTGCTCATCCTGCTGATTTCGCTTCTCGTTATCGTTGGAGTATCCACAAAAGTTTCTTCTCTGGCAACGGAGGTTCAGGATAATCTTTCTGATGTAGGATCACTTCTTCAGACCTCCATCAACGCTATCAGAACGGTCAAGTCTTCAACGGCGGAGCGCTTAATAACCTCGGAACTGAATAAAAAAATTGCTATCGCTTTTAGGGCCGGAAAGAAGATGAGCAAGGTTGAGTCCGCATTATCGCCTGTAAGCACGGTCACCGTCTATATTTCATTGGTCGCCGTCCTCGTCTTTGGTGCTGTTCGGGTGGATAGCGGTGCTATAACTACATCCGATCTCATTGTTTTCGTCACGGCCCTTTTTTTGATTGTTAGCCCGATTTCACAAGTTGCAGAGGCGATTTCTTCATTCCGCGAGGCATCGGGTGCATTCGAGCGGATCCGGACAGTCCTCGACACGCCGCTTGAAGCGGACCTTGTTGAGAGTGAGGAGTCATCTGCACCAATTGGTGCATCCGAGCGTTCAGGACTGACTGTCCGCTTTGATTCTGTCTCCTTTGGGTACGAAGATAATTGTGTTCTCGATACCGTATCATTTTCTATCGCTGCAGGCGAGAAAGTTGCATTAGTTGGGCCATCCGGTTCAGGTAAGACGACGTTGCTTTCACTAGCGCTTCGCTTTTACGAGCCTGATGCGGGATCCATACTTATTGGAGGTAAGGATGTATCTGAGTGGGATCTACGACAACTACGGCGTGACGTTTCTTATATTGAACAGGAGCCCATGCTTTTGCCGGGCTCTTTGCGGGACAACCTGACGCTCGGGCTCGACCGTGAAGTCAGCGATTCCGAGCTAATCGATCTTCTTGACGATGTCGGTCTCTTCTCCTTTGCATCCAGTGAAGGACTAGAGAAGGTGATTGCTTTATCAGGATCAGGAGTGTCTGGCGGAGAGCGTCAGCGTTTGGCGATCGCGCGTGCGATTGTTCGTAACGCTGCTTTGGTTATTGTCGACGAGCCAACGTCGGCCCTGGACACGAAATCTGGCTCTAAGGCGGTAGAATACCTGCTATCTACATCAGCCTCCGTGTTGTTTTGCACGCACGATTCGTCCATGGCGGCTCGAGCAGATCGGGTAATAACTTTATCCGACGGTATTGTCGTAGATGTCCGTCACACCTCGGGGAAGGAG
>JAEWGK010000068.1 GCA_023388385.1 Actinomycetes bacterium
ACGGGCGATCCGGATGCCGGCACCGAGGGCGCGGCGATGGTCGACGACCCGGCCAACGCCGACGACGACCCCGACAACCCCGATGACCCCGACGACCCCGATGACCCGGGCCGGCCCGGGACGACCGACGACAAGGAGGTGCGGAGGTGATCATCGCGATCATGGCGGCGGTCCTCGTCGCCGGAGGCGCCTACCTCGTGATGCAGCGCGGCATGGTCCGCATCATCATCGGCATGACGCTCATCTCGCACGCCGCGAACCTGATGCTGCTGGCCAGCGGCGTCGGTGCCTGGCGCGCCGAACCGCTCATGCAGTACTCGAACCCGGCGGAGGCGGCCGACGCGCTGCCGCAGGCGTTCGTGCTCACGGCCATCGTCATCACGATGGCGGTCACCGCGCTCATGCTGGCCCTGGCGGGCCTGGGGCGTGACGACGAGACCCGGATCGTGGAGGACCGTGCGGCCAACAAGCTGCTCACCACCGCCGGACGGCGCTCGTGGGACGGCGGCGAGCGCGGCATGGACGGCATCCCCACCCCGCCGACGCCGGACGGAGCCACGGACACGAGGGGGGACGCGCACCGATGACCCCCCAGATGATTTCGGCGGCGCTGCCGCTGTACCCGGGCCTGCTGCTCATGCTGGCCGCGATCACGGCGATGCTGCCGTGGCACCGCGCCCGCGTGGCCATGTCCCTGGTCGTCCCGGCCGGCGTCGCGGTCGCGGCGTTCTGCCTTCTCGGCTGGACGATGGCCAACGGCCCGATCGGCCACAACGTCGGCGACTTCCCCGGCGGCATCTCCATCCCGTTCGTCGCGGACCCGATGTCGGCGCTCATGCTGGCGGTCGCCGCGACGGTGGTGCTCATGGCCGCCTGGTACGCGGAGGCGGTCGGCGAGAACGACTCGCGGTTCTTCTCCGCCCTGATGCTGATGATGCTGTCGGGCGCCTCCGGCGCCTTCCTGACGGCCGACCTGTTCAACTTCTTCGTGTTCATGGAGGTCATGCTCCTGCCGTCGTATGGCCTGACCGCGGTGTCGGGCACGTGGCGGCGCCTGGCCGCCGGCCGCTCGTTCATCCTGGTCAACATCCTGACCTCGACGACGCTGCTGGTGGGCGTGGGCTTCCTCTACGGCTCCGTGGGCAGCGTGAACATCGCGCTGCTGGCGGGCATGGCGGCGCACGGCGGCGCGGGGGCGGTGGCGCTGGGCATCGTCGTCATCGCGCTGGGCGTGAAGGCCGGGCTCGTGCCGGTGCACACGTGGCTGCCGCGGACGTACCCGGGCACGTCGTCGGCGGTGATGGGCATCTTCTCCGCGGTGCACACGAAGGTCGCGGTGTACATGCTGTTCCGCATCTACGTGGTCATCACGGACATGAACCCGTCGTGGAGCTGGGGCATCATCATCGTGATGGTCGCCTCCATGCTCGTCGGCGGCTTCGCGGGCCTGGGCGAGCGCACGATGCGCGAGATCCTGGCCTACCAGATGGTCAACGGCATGCCGTTCATCCTGGTCGTCCTGGCGTTCACCGACGGCGACGCCG
This sequence comes from Actinomycetes bacterium, assembly GCA_023388385.1. Taxonomy (GTDB): domain Bacteria; phylum Actinomycetota; class Actinomycetes; order Mycobacteriales; family Mycobacteriaceae; genus Corynebacterium. The sequence goes on from JAEWGK010000068.1 coordinate 1,545, forward strand.
CGGCGGCGCTGGCGGCGGGCGTGTTCTACGCCGTCCACCACATGGTGACGGTCGCCTCGCTCATCATGGCGACCGGCGCGGTCGAGGAGACGTACGGCACGGACGCGCTGGCGCGCCTGTCCGGCCTGGCCTCCCGAGACCGGTTCGTGGCGTGGGTGATGGCGGCGATGTCGCTGTCCATCATCGGCTTCCCGCCGTTTTCCGGCGTGTTCGGCAAGGTGGCCATCGTGTTCACCGCGGCGGACGCCGGCGACGCCCGCTCGTGGGTCGTCATCGCGGCCATCATCGTCGCGTCCGTCGGTGCGCTGCTGTCGATGATGCGGCTGTGGGGCAGCGTGTTCTGGGGCCCGCCGTTGGAGGGCGTGCCCGAGTCACGCCGCGTGGCGGCGCGGAAGGTGCTGCCGTCGGCGGCCCTGGCCGTCGTCAGCGTGCTGATGTTCGTGTTCGCGGGTGCGGTGGCGACGTGGACCGGCGCCGCCGCCGACGCCCTGCTCGACGTGCCGGCGTACCAGGCCGCGGCCCTGGGGCCGTGGGATGACGTGATCGGCATGAGCGTCCTCGAGGGAGGTGCCCGATGAAGCTGCTGCACGTGCTGCGCTACGGCGTCTGGCTGGTCGGCCAGGTGATCGTGGCGGCCACCGACGTCATCCTGGACAACTTCCGCATCAATCAGGAGCAGAAGCCGGTTCTGGTGGGTCTGCCGCTGCGCGTCTCGTCGCCGAACGAGGTGACGGGCTTCGGCGCGTCCATCACCATGACGCCGGGCACGCTGGTCTGCGGCGTCCGGGACATCAGCCCGGGGCCGAACGAGGACCAGGCGGGGCCGGGGGCCATCGGAGGAGGCGACGGGTCGCGGATGTTCATCATCCACTGCGTATTCGGCGCGGACCCGGCCGGCCTCATCGCGTCGTTCCAGGAGATGGAGGAGAAGCTGGCCCCGCGGGTGAAGGACGTGCCGCGCCCGCAGGGCTTCCTGTTCGACGAGTACGACCCGGAGGTCCAGCCGGACCCCGGCGCGTACATCGGCACGCGGTTCGAGACGGGCCGGCCGGGCGGATGGCGCGATGCCGTAACGCCCATCGGGCCGGACGGCGACGAGGAGGTGGCGCCGTGAACGAGACGGCGGTGCAGGTGATCTCGGGTATCGGGATCGTGATCTGCGGCATCGCGTTCATCATGGGCGCGGTGATCGTGTTCCTGGTGAAGGAGAATGTGAGCCGCGCGGTGCTGGCCGACGCCGCGTTCTACCCGATGGTCGGCGTCTTCCTGACGACGGCCCTGCTGCGTGAGACGGCCATCCGCTTCGACATCGCGATGCTGGCGGGTCTGCTGGGCATCCTGTCGACGGTGGGCCTGTCGCGCGTGCTGTCGAAGGGCAGGAGGTGATCGCGGTGGACCTCGGCGGAATCGTCCTGACGGTCCTGTTCAGCGCCGCGACGCTGCTGGGCTCGGTGTACCTGCTGGGTTCGGTCATCGCGATGTGGCGGAGCCCGGACGCGTTGACGCGGCTGAACCAGCTGTCGGCCGGCATCACGGTGGGCATCCCGCTGCTGGTGGGCGCCAACCTGATCGTGGAGTTCGACCACGGCACGCTGACGTGGGGCAAGACCATCACGGCCCTGCTGGCCATCGCCGCGGTGCTGGTGGTGGCGACCGTCGCGTCGGAGGTGCTGGGCCGCGCCGTCCTCGGCGTGCGCGACGGCACGTGGCGCGACCCGTCCCAGGATCCGGCCGCGGATGCGCCGGGCGCGGGCGGCGGCAGCTGCGGCGGGAGCGCGTGACACGTCGTCGGCGATGCCGACGGGTAAGCCTCCCCTTGGCCGAACCGTTACAGGCTCGCGACCAAACCACCCCCATGTGGGGGTGGTGTATGACTTTCAGCAGAAACACCCTCCCGCCCCGCCGCCCCCTCCCCACCTGGCCATATTCACACCCCCGCAACAAACCATTAACCAGGTGAACGGTACTTTTGACGTGCAACAATAGATAGCCATTGCCCCAAGGGCAGGCGTTGCTTAACATCCGGTGCGAACACGGGAACCGGCCACCGCCGGCTTCCGGGACCCAGTCACCCGAAAGGACCTTCAGCATGGATTTCTCCGACAACAACCTCCCCGAGATCATCGCGGCGTTCGGCGAGTGGAACGCCCCGGAGTTCGACGTCGACCTGCCGTGGAGCAACGTCGAGGAGGTCGGCGGCGACGTCAACTACGTCCAGATCGGCGACGTCAACTTCGGCTCCTCCGACATCCTGGACGTCTCCTGGGATGAGTCGACCCACGTCGAGGACATCCTCGACGTCGAGGTGGCCCCCGAGGTGACCGCCGCCGGCGCCGCCGCGTAACGGTCGCCTCCCGCCCCACTCCGCCACGGCCCACCCGTGCCCGGCGCCCCTCCATGACCGGGAGGGGCGCCCCTACGTTGTGGGGATCCGGGCCGCCGCCACTCCGCGCGGACGCGGGCGGGCGTCGCCGGAGTCCCCGACGACGCCTTCATCGCATCGCATCCAGAACTTCCGACTTCCCGAGGGGAGCACATCGTGGACGAGCCCCAGTCGTTCATCGACATCATCACCGGTACCGGCACTGACGGCATCACCATCAACATCAACTTCCCGTACTCCGGCGTGGAGACCGTCGACGGCGACGTCAAGTACGTCGAAATCGGCGACATCGGCTTCCCGCAGCCGCACGCCGAGGTCACCGACATCAATGGCGACTCGCCGGGCGAGAACGCCGGTGCCGGCGCGGGTGCGGGCGCCGGGGACAATGCCGGCTCCGGGGCCGGCAAGGAGGCCGGCGAGGGCGCCGGCGCTTCCGCGGGCGGCGGTGCCGGCAAGGATGCCGGTGAAGGCGCGGGCTCGGCCGCCGGCGAGGGCGCCGGCGAGGGTGCTGGCAAGGGCGCCGGCACGGACCAGCAGCCGGAGAAGGCCGAGGCGAAGGACACGCCGGGCCTCGACCAGAGCGAGGAGTCCGCGGAAAAGAAGGACTCCAACGGCGCCGGGGGGGATCAGAGCGACGAGAAGGCCGAGGGCAAGGACGACGCCGGACGCGACCAGGTCGAGGAGACCGCCGAGGACAAGGACACCGACGGACGCGACCAGGTCGAGGAGACCGCCGAGAACAAGGACCCCAACGGTCCCGGCCGCGACGACCTCCACGACATCCGCCCCGACGATCCCGCCTCGGCCGTGAAGGACTGGTTCGGTTCCCTGGAGGGCATCGACAAGCTCTGGGCGTAATCCGCGTCCGCCCGGGCACCGCGGCGCCGCCGACCCCCGTAGGGGTCGGCGGCGTCACCGATCCTCGCCGGGCCCACCCCGGCCGGGTCGACGCACCGGCGGGGGATGCGGGCGCGGGCTGCGGCAGGCTAGGACTGCGCCTTCAGCTCCGCGAAGCGGGCGCGGACCTCGTTGCCGAGCCACTCGTCGACGTTGGTCCAGTACTCGTAGCACTT
>JAEWGK010000082.1 GCA_023388385.1 Actinomycetes bacterium
GTCGGCCGGCGCCCGCTGCGACGGCCGCGACGCGGGAGCCGGGCCGGGTGCCGGCGGGCACGAGCACGAGAGCCGCGCCGGCGGCGACGGCCAGGGCCGCGGCGAGGAACGCGGCAGCCGGAGACACGCCGAGCTCGCCGAATCCGCCGGCGGTCGCATCCCCGGCGGCCGGCGCGAGACCCGCTGCCTCCAGCTGCGCGGCGGTGGGCACGGGCGCGGCGGAGCGGGCGGCGTTGACCTCGCGGTCGACGTCGCCGGCCATCGTCTGCAGGCGGTCATGGCCGTCACGGAGCTCGCCCAGGCCGTCGCGGAGCTTCTTCGTGCCCTCCGTGGCCTGCCACACGCCGTTGCGGAAATCACCGTTCGGGCTGTTGAGCTGAGTGGCGACGTCGTTGACGCCGGTGCGCAGCTCGCTCAACTTCGCGTCCAGGCCCGCGAAGTCGACGGTGGCCAGCTGACGCTGCAGGGTGTCCAGGTCGGCGATGGCGTCGGCGGCGGCCGGGTCCGTGGAGGCCCGCAGGGAGTCGCGGGCGCGGTCGATGGCCCCGTCGACCTGGCCGGCGGCGACGGCGGCCAGGCTGACGTTGCCCGTGGCCCCGTTGACGGCGTCGGCGAGCGCCTGCGCTCCCTTTCCCAGCTGGCCGGTGCCGTTCTGGACGAGGATCATGCCGTCGGCGAGCTCCTTCGAGCCGTCATGGAGCCGGCCGATGCCGTCGGCCTCCTGCCCCAGGCCCATCGACAGGAATCCGGTCTGGCCGGCCGCCGCGTTGACGTGCCCGCGGGTGGCCTGCAGCGCCGCGACATCGATGCCCGCGGCCGACGACGTGCCGGTCCAGCCGCCGGGCACCGCGGCGCCAGGCGAGTCCGGCGCGGCCGGCGCGGCCGCGCCCGCCACCGGCCCCCCGCCGGGCACCCCCGCAATCCGGGTCCCGGCGAGGACGGCCCCCGCGATGAGGGGCAGCAGGACCAGCAGGGCCATGGCCACGGAGAAGGGGCGTGGGCGGTGTCCAGTGCGGGTGTCCATGCGGGGAAAATACCCCGGTCAGGGCGGGTCCCCGGGTGCGCCTCGCCGGGCCGGGGTTGGTAAAGTGGCATGACGAAGCGTCGGCCTCCCGATCGGCGGCGCTTTGCGCGCCCCGTCGCCCCCGGCACCTTCGCCGTGACGGCGCCCGGCGCCGGGCCGCCCCTCGGGGCCACGGGTCGCGTGACCGTCAACCGACCCCATACGGAAAGCGACCCAGCCGTGACCTTGCTCAGCGTCCCCGCTCTGGTTGCGTGCGGTCTCGTCCTCACCCCCCTCCTCGTCCGTCTGCTCGGCAAGCGCGCGGGCTGGCCCCTGACGGCGTTCTTCGTCGCGGCGGCCGTGCAGCTCGCCCGCCTGGCGCCGGACGTGTTCGCCGCCGCGGGCGCCGGAGGTGCGGGCTCCACCACCGCCGTCGGCGCGCCGCCGGGCGAAGTGCTGTGGAGCGCGAGCTGGACGGGGCCCCTGCTCCCCGGCGGACAGGGCATCGACTTCGCTCTGCGCCTCGACCCTCTCTCGTTCGTGTTCACCATGCTTCCGCTGGTGATCGGATCGGTGGTGTTCATCTACTCCACCGCGTACCTGCCGCCGCGGCGCGGGACCATGAGCTTCTACGTGCTCATGACCGCGTTCATGCTGGCGGTGGTGCTGCTGGTCCTGGCGGATGACGCGGTGCTGCTGTTCGTCGGCTGGGAGCTGGTCTCCCTGGCGTCGTTCATGCTCATCGCGCGCTCCGGCCGCTCGGGCTGGGCGGGGTCGCTGCGCACGCTGTTCCTGACGTTCATCGGCGGCCTGCTGCTGCTGGCGGCGCTGGGCGTCGCGACGTGGGCCACCGGCACGACGCGCGTCTCGGAGATGCTGACCGACCCGGTGTGGGCGCAGCGCCCGGGCCTCGCGGCGACGGCGGCGACGCTGACGGCGTTCGCGGCGTTCTCGAAGGCCGCGCAGATCCCGTTCCACCCGTGGCTGCCGGAGGCGATGGCCGCCATCACGCCGGTGTCGGCGTTCCTGCACGCCGCGGCCGTCGTCAAGGCCGGCGTCTACCTGCTGCTGCGCTTTTCGACGGCCTTCGCGGACGTCCAGGCCTGGCAGCTCATCCTCATCGTGGTCGGCATGGCCACGGCGGTGTCGACGGCGTTCTTCGCCATCGCGCAGACGGACATCAAGCGCCTCACGGCGTACTCGACCGTGTCGCAGCTGGGCTGGATCGTGGCGACGATCGGCGTCGGCACGCACTTCGCGATCATGGCGGCGGTCGTGCACACGCTGGCGCACGCACTGTTCAAGTCCTCGCTGTTCATGCTGGCCGGCGTCGTCGACCACGAGGCCCGCAGCCGCGACATCCGGCAGCTGGGCGGGCTGGCGAAGGCCATGCCGTGGACGTGCGGCTCGATGGTCGTCGGCGCCGCGTCGATGGCCGCGGTGCCGCCGACCCTGGGCTTCCTGTCCAAGGAGGGCATGCTCACCGCGTTCGAGGAGGCGCCGCTGGCGGGCTGGGGCGTCGTCACGCTGCTGGCCTTCGCGGGCATCGGCGCCCTGGCGACGTTCACGTACTCCGCGCGCCTGGTCTTCGGCATCTTCGTCGACCGCCACGACACGGACCGCTGGGGAGTGGAGCCCCACGATCTGTCGCGGGCGCACGAGGCGCCGGCCGCCCTGTGGCTGCCGGCCGCGCTGCCGGGCGTGCTGTCGCTGCCGCTGGCGTTCGTCGCCGGCGTCCTCGACGGCCCGCTGGACCGCGTCGCGCAGTCCGTGCTCGGCGGCGGCTGGGCGGAGACGCACCTGACGATGTGGCACGGCGTCACCGTCCCATTCGCCATCTCCGCGGCGGTGCTGGTCGCCGGCGTCATGCTCATCGTGCTGCGCCGGCCGGTCTACGACTGGTTCACGGCGCGCATCCTCACCCCGTTCACCGGCGTCCAGGCGCTGGAGGCGGTGCAGCGGGGCGCGAACCGCCTGGGCCGCCTGCTGGGCGCCCCGGCGAGGTCGCACTCGCCGAGCCGCCACATGACCCCGATCCTGGTGGTCCTGTCGCTCTACGCCCTGGTCGTCGCGCTGGCCCCGGGCCTCGGCGGCGCGCCCGCCGCCCCGAAGAAGCCGGGCGTCGACCGTGCGGAGGACCTCATCGCGCTCATCGTCGTGATCATCGGCGTGTGGGCGACCATCCGGGCGCGCGACCGCCTGCAGGCGGCGGTGCTGCTGGGCGTCACCGGCACGGGCGTGACCATGCAGGTGCTGCTGCTCGGCGCCCCCGACGTCGCGATGACGCAGTTCCTGGTGGAGATCCTCACCGTCGTGCTCATCATGCTGGTGCTGCGCTTCCAGCCGCGCTCCTTCCCGGAGACGTCGGCGAAGCGCCGCGCGGGCGCCGCGGTCGTCGCGATCGCGGCGGGCCTGGCGACGTTCTCCGCCGTGTGGATGCTCACCGGCCGTCGCGGCAAGACGGAGCTGGCGGACTGGTACCTGAACCACGGCCCGGAGGTGACGGGCGAGAACAACGTCGTCAACACCATCCTGGTCGAGTTCCGAGCGTTCGACACCATGGGCGAGCTCGCCGTGCTGGGCATGGCCGGCATCGCGATAGCCGCGGTGGTCAACTCCATCCCGCGCCACCCGCACCGCGCGGGCCGCCCCGGTCCACTGCCCGAGCCGATCCTGGCGTCGCAGCCGATGTCCATGCTGCTGCGCTGGATGATCCCGATCCTCGGCATCCTGTCGCTGCTGGTGCTGTGGCGCGGCGGCAACGAGCCGGGCGGCGGCTTCAACGGCGCCCTCATCGGCGCGGCCGTGTTCATGCTCATGTACCTGACCACGCCGGCGGACGAGCCGGTGGTGCCGCGCAACGCGCCGTACTACCTGTCCGGCACGGGCGTCGTGGTCGCCGTACTCACGGGCATCCTCGGCTTCGCCGAGGGCTCGTTCCTGGCGCCGCTGTACGGCCACGTCGGCGACACGCACCTGACGACGGCCCTCATCTTCGACGTCGGCGTCTACCTCGCGGTCCTCGGCGTCATCACCGGGTCGCTCAACCACCTGGGCGGCCAGACGCGGCCGGGCTCGCCGAAGGAGGGCGACCAGCTGCCCGACGGCGTCATCCACCGCACCGGGCTCACGATCCCGCCGAGGCAGGCCGAGGCCCGGACGGCGCGCACCGGCCGCGACGCCGCGCTCGTGCCGGCCGCGGTGCCCGCGGGTG
>JAEWGK010000094.1 GCA_023388385.1 Actinomycetes bacterium
CCCGCGGGGCCGCCGCCGCCCTCGCCGCCGCGGCCGTGGCCGCCGGCGCCGCCGCCTGCACCATGCCCACCGCGGAGGAGATCGCCGGCGTCCGCCAGGCCGGCACCTGCCCCTTCACGCCCGACGAGTCCGTCGAGGGCGACGTCCGCATCGGCTGGCAGGCCCTCACCAACGCCGACGTCATCGTCCGCGACCTGGGCCTGCTGGAGGCCTGCATGCCCAACGCCGACATCTCCTGGAACCGCATGGAGGGCGCCACCGACACGCTCCAGGCGCTGAGCTCGGGGTCCATCGACCTCGGCGTCATCGGCTCGACCGGCGCGTTCCGCGCCATCTCCACGCCGCTGGACCAGGACCTGCGCATCGTCTGGATCCACGACGTCATCGGCTCGTCCGAGGCGCTCATCGCCAAGGACCCGGCCGTGAAGTCCATCGGGGACCTGCGCGGCGGCACCATCGCCGTGCCGTTCACGTCGACGTCCCACTACTCCCTCATGGCCGCCCTCGACGAGGCGGGAATGACCGTCGGCCGCGATGTCGAGCTCATCAACCTCGCGCCGGACAAGATGCCCTCCGCGTGGGAGTCCGACCAGGTCGATGCCGCCTGGGTGTGGAACCCCGTCCAGTCGAAGCTGGCGAAGACCGGCCACGTCGTCATGACGTCGGCCGACACCGCCGACGCCGGCCATCCGACGCAGGACGTCGCCGTCGCCTCGGGAGCCTTCGCGGAGGAGAACCCCCGGTTCCTGGAGATCTGGGCGGACGCCCAGGCGCACGCCGCCGACATGATCCGCGAGGATCCCGCGGCCGCCGCCGGCCACGCCGCCCCGGACATCGGCCTGCCCGCCGCCGAGATCGAGGGCCAGTTCGCCGGCTACCGCTACCAGACCCCCGCCGAGATCGAGGAGACCCTGACCGGCCCGTTCGCCGCCGTCTGCGCCGACGGCGCGGAGTTCCAGACCGGCCAGGGCGAGGTCGACGTGCCCGCCGACGAGGCGCGCTGCCGCGCCGCCATCGACCCCCGCTTCGCCGCCCACGCGGCGGACCAGCAGTAGGAGAGGACCAGACATGACGACTTCCGCCCGTGACCTGAGCTACGACGGCGACACCCCCGACATCGAGCTCCGCGACGTGTCCATGGTCTACCGCACCGACGACGGCGGCTCCGTGACGGCCCTGGCAGCGACGGATCTGACCATCCCCTCCGGCCAGTTCGTCGCCGTCGTCGGCCCCTCCGGCTGCGGCAAGACGACGCTGCTGAAGATGCTCGCCGGCTTCATCAAGCCGACGACCGGCGAGGTCATCGTCGACGGCGAGCGCGTCACCGGCCCCGGCACCAACCGCGGCGTCGTGTTCCAGCAGGCGAACCTCTACCCGTGGCTCACCGTCCGCGGCAACGTCGAGCTGGCCGCCCAGTTCGCCGGCACGCCGAAGAGGGAGCGCCGGGAGATTTCCGACGCCTACCTGGAGATGGTCGGCCTGTCCGACTTCGCCGACCGCCGCCCGTACGAGCTGTCCGGCGGCATGCAGCAGCGCGCCCAGATCGCCCGCGTCCTCGCCGCGGACCCCGAGGTCATCCTCATGGACGAGCCCTTCGGCGCCCTGGACGCCCTGACCCGCGAGCGCCTGCAGAACGAGCTGCTGGCCATCTGGCGCGAGCGCCGCCGCACCGTCTTCTTCATCACCCACTCCGTCGAGGAGGCGGTCTACCTGTCCAACCGCACCCTCGTGATGTCGGCCCGCCCCGGCCGCATCATCCGCGACATCCCCGTCGACATCGGCCACGGCGGCCTGCCGGACTCCGAGCTGCGCGTCCAGCCCGAGTTCGCGCGCCTGCGCGACGAGATCACCACCGCCGTCTACGAGGCCCAGGGCGTCGTCGGCGCCCGCCCCACCAACGCGAGCTGACCCGCCCGCACGACCCCGCCCCCGCGGCATCTCACAACCACTCACGACCACCGAGGAGAACCACCATGTCCGATCCCGCCACCGGCCGCCCCGTCGCCGTCGTCACCGGCGCCTCGTCCGGCATCGGCGCCGCCTGCGCCCGCGCCCTCGCCACCGCCGGCTACGACGTCGTCCTCGGCGCCCGCCGCCTGGACAAGCTCGCCGCGGTTGCGGAGGAGTGCGGCGGCCGCGCCGTCGAGCTGGACGTCACATCCCAGGAGTCCGTCGACGCGTTCGCCGCGCAGGTGCCGCGCTGCGACCTGCTGGTGAACAACGCCGGCGGCGCCCTCGGCGCGGATCCGCTGGCCGAGGCCGACCTCGACGGCTGGCAGTGGATGTACGACGTCAACGTGCTGGGCACCGTCCGCGTCACGAAGGCGCTGCTGGGCAGGCTCATCGACTCCGGCGACGGCCAGGTGATCGTCATCGGCTCCATCGCCAGCCGTGAGCCCTACATCGGCGGTGCCGGCTACAACGCCGCGAAGCATGCCGAGGCCGCGCTGACCCGCGTGCTGCGCCTGGAGCTGCTCGGGCAGCCGGTCCGCGTCTGTGAAATCGACCCCGGCATGGTTCACACCGACTTCTCCCTGGTGCGCTTCGGCGGGGACAAGGCGAAGGCCGACGCGGTCTACGAGGGCGTCGATCCGCTGCGGGCGGAGGACATCGCCGACGCCGTCGCGTGGGTGGCCACCCGGCCCGCCCGCGTCAACGTCGACCAGATGCTCATCCTCGCGCGCGACCAGACCTCCGCCCAGCGCATCCACCGCCGGTGAGCCGGGTTCCCGCCGGCCATGGCGACGGCGTCCACCCGGGTGCATCCCCCGGGGGAGCGTATTCACGGACAGCGCATCACAGGGCCCCGGCAGACCATGACCGCCGCGGGACCCCACCGGAGGCGCCGCGATTGGACGTCGCGCCGCGGCTGGATTCTGAAACATGCACTGAAATAAATTTGTCCATACTTTAGTGTAAGGATAGGCTCTGCTCTCGTTTTGATGTCCTCGTGGTGTCCGTTCAGTGGACCCCGGATGGACACCGCGTGACGAGAGGAGTCCGATGACCCTGGACACCGGCACCGCCGGGACCCCGGCGACGACCGGCGGTACCGCCGATCGACCGGCGGGGGACGCGCACCGCCCCGATCCCGCCCGCGGGGAGTCCCGGGAGGAGCGGACCCCCAAGCGCCGGTGGGGCGGACGCCGGGCGCAGCCCGGGGGACGGGCCCGCGCCGACCGGCGAGGGCGCTCGGCCGCGGCCCGGAGGTGGGCCCGGATGCGCCGGGCGATGGTCCCGTACCACCGCTGGATTGGCCTCGTGGGCGCCATCCCGCTCATCCTGCTGTCTCTGACCGGCGGCATCCTGGTCTTCCGCCCGGAAATCGATCGACTGCTCAACGGCGGCGCCTTCGGGCGCGGCGGGGACGTGCCCGCCACCGCGGAGGGCATCCCGGCCGCCGCCGACGCCGTCGCGCGCGTCTCCGGCGACCGCGTCACCCGGGTGTACGCCCAGGGCGGCGACTACATCGTCACCGCCGCGTCGGACGACGGGGCCTCGCGCCGGTGGGTCGTCGACGCGGTGTCGGGCGAGCCCGCGGGCCCGCTCGAGGAGGGCGTCGTCGGCTTCCTGGCCAACGTGCACACGTGCGGTCTGACCTGCTCCGAGCGCCCCGGATACGCCGCATGGCTGGCCGTCGAGCTCGGCCCGGCCTCGTTGGGGACGTGGCTGCTGGCCCTCGGCGCGATCACGGCGATCCTGCTGGCGGTGACCGGCGCGTGGACGTGGTGGCGGGTCACGCCGAGGCTCCGCGACTCCCTGCGCGTGCGCCGGTGGCGCCCGGCGGCCCGGCGCGACCGGGAGTTGCACATCGCCCTCGGCGCCGCGGCCTGCGTGCCGCTGCTCATCTGGGGGATTACCGGAGCCGTCTGGGAGGTCCCGGGGGGCAAGGAGGCGTATTCCGCGATCACGGGCGCGACCTCGAAGGGGCACGGTGGCCAGGGTGGCCGCGAACCCGACGCCGGCCCGGACATCGGCATGGCCGCCGCCATCGACGCCGGGGCGGAGGCCATCCCCGGCGCGGAGGTCACCGGCGTCGGCGCCCCGACCCCGAAGCGCCCCGGCTACACCATCTACCTCCAGGAGGGAGACCTCGACCTGTGGGCCCACGGCGACGGCTACCACGCCAACCGGCGCGTCGCCGTCGACGCCGCGACCGGCCAGGCGCGCATCACCCGGGGCGGCGACGCCGGCTGGGCGGACAAGCTGCGCGACCAGTGGTTCGGCCCGATCCACTACGGCTGGTGGGCGCCGTGGTACGTGAAGGTCGTCTGGGCGTTCCTGGGCTTCACGCCCGCGGTGCTGTCCGTCACCGGCGTCGCGATCTGGTGGCGCCGGCGGCGTGCCGCGCGGCTCCGCGCCCGGAGGGCGGTGGCCGCCGGATAATCTGGCGTGCATGATCGATCTGGACAGGTGGGCGGCGCTCGCCCACGTGGCCCCGCTGCACGAGCGGGTGGCCCGCTACCTGTCGGACGGCGTTGACGCGGGCGAGTACCCGCCGCGGCGGCCGATGCCGTCGACACGCGATCTCGCCGCCCAGCTGGGGGTGTCCCGCACGACCGTGCGCACCGCCTACGACCGGCTGGTCGCCTCGGGGCTGCTCATCGCCCGCGAGCGCGCCGGGTTCTTCCCGGCCACCGCGCCGGCGCAGGCGCCCCCGGCGGACCGCTCGGCCCCCGATGTCGCCCGACGGCTCGTGCGCAGGCCTCCGGCGCTGCCGGGGGCGGTGGACGTCGACTACCTGGAGCACCCGTTCCCGTTCCTCACCGGCCAGCCGGAGCCGGGCACCTTCCCGTCGCGGGCGTGGCTGCAGGCGGCGGGCAGGGCGATGTCCGGCCGCAACCTCGCGGCGTCGCTCATCGACCCGCAGGAGGGCGACGACCCGCTGCTGGTGCGCCAGATCATCGACCGGGTGCTGGCGCCGAAGGGCGTCCGCGCGGAGCCGGAGCAGGTCCTGATCACCTGCGGCACGCAGCAGGGCCTGTTCCTGCTGACGTATCTGCTGGTGGGGGAGCGCACCACCGTCGCGATGGGCAGCCCGGGCTACGTCGACGCCGAGCGGATCTTCTCCGCCACCGGCGCGGTCATGCGCTACCTGCCCGTCGACGGCCGCGGGGTGCGCATGCCCCGCACCGTCCGCGCGGACCTGGTCTACCTCAACCCCAGCCACCACAACCCGACGAACGCGACGCTGTCGGCGGATCGCCGCATCGAGCTGCTCGATCGGGCGGAGGCGGAGGACATGCTGCTCATCGAGGACGACTTCGACAGCGAGGTCCGGTTCCGCGGCGCCCCCGTCCGCCCGATGGCCGCCGCCGGGTCGCCGCGCGTCATCTACCTGGGCACGTTCTCGAAGTTCCTCGCGCCGGGCGTGCGCATCGGCTACGTCGTCGCGGACCCGCGGCTCATCGAGCAGCTGCGGAGGGCCCGCCACTACTCCACCAAGGCGCCGTCGCCGATGATCCAGCGGACCCTCGCCCTGTTCCTGGAGTCGGGGGACCACGACGTCCAGCTGCGCCGCCACCGCGTCGCGCTGCGCGGAAAGTGGGAGGCGACCATCGAGGCGCTGGAGCGGCACTTCCCGTGGGAGCTCACGGACGTGCCGACGGGCGGCCTGGGCTTCTGGCTCACCGGCCCCGACGGCTACTCGGCGACCGCGCTGGCGCGCCGGGCGCGGGCCCGCGGCGTCCTGGTGAGCCCTGGCGGGCTGCACCACTTCACGGCCCCGCGGCGCGACGAGTCGATCCGGCTGGGCATCGCGTCCATCCCGCAGGCGCGCATCGAGCCGGGCATCCGGCTGCTGTCGTCCCTGGTCTGACGCCCGCCCGGCGCCCGCCCGGCGCCCGCCCGCAACAGCGTCGCCCCGTCCCCGGCATGCGGATTCCCGGCGTCCGGGGCACGATGGAGCACATGAGCACCCCTCACCTCCCCGGTTCCGGGCGGCCCGTGGCGCTGGTCACCGGCGCCTCCCGCGGCATCGGCCTCGCGGTCGCGGAGGACCTCGGCCGGGATCACCACGTCATCTGCGGCGCGACGACGGAGGCGGCCGCCAGCGCGGTCGCCGACCGCCTGCCATCGGCGTCGACGTTCGTCTGCGACCTCACCGACGACGCGGCCGTGGGGGCCGCCGTCGCCGACCTCCGGGACTCCGGGCTCACCCGCCTCGACGTCCTGGTCAACAACGCCGGCATGAGCGACAAGGCTCCCGTCGCGGAGGCCACCAAGGAGCAGTGGCGCCGCATCTTCGAGGTCAATGTCTTCGCCGTTGCCGATCTCACCCGCCTGCTGCTGCCGATGCTGCGGGAGGCGCGCGGCACCGTCGTCATGGTGAACTCCGGCTCCGGGTACCGCTCCACACCGGGCCAGGCGCTGTACTCCGGCACGAAGTTCGCCCTGCGCGCCATGACCGACGCGCTGCGGGAGGAGGAGCGCGGCGTCGTCCGCGTCAGCTCGGTCCACCCGGGCAAGACGGACACGGACATGCAGCGCGAGATCCAGGCGGACCGGGGCAACGGCCCGGACACCTACGACGCCGGCGTCTACGTCCGTCCGGAGTCCATCGCCGCCGCCGTGCGGCTCGCCGTCGACTGCACGGACGAGGCCATCGTCGAGGAAATCAGCGTCCGGCCGGTGGTGCTCTAGTGATGGCCGTCTCTCGACCTCCGTCCGAGGAGGATGCCCGCGCCATCGCGGACGCGGCCGCCGACGTCGCCGCCGCCCGCCGCAGCCTCGAGGTCGCCCTCGCGCGGCGCGACGCCGCCATCGTCGCCGCCTACCAGCGCGGTGCGACGGCGGGTCCGCTGGCGAAGGCCGCGGGCGTGCACAACCAGCTGGTCTACAAGATCCTCCGAGACGCCGACGCGTCCGCCGGCGGGTACCGCGGCGCCGGGAAGCCTGACTGACCCGTGCCGCGCGCCCCGCGCGCGAGCCCGGGGGCTACTCGGCCCGGGCCGCCATTTGGGCGTCGAGCTCGCGGAGCACGACCTTGCCGGCGGGGTTGCGCGGCAGGGAGTCGACGAAGAACACGCGGTCCGGCACCGACCACGACGCGAGGTGCTCGGCGACGTGATCCTTGATGGACTGCTCCGTCAGCGTCCGACCGAGCTCGGTGTCCGAGCGGACGACGTAGACGTGCAGGCTGGCGACGAGATCGTCGTCGTGGACGCCGCGGGCGAAGACGTCGGCGGTGCCGTGGATCGCGCCGACGAGCTCCTCGACCTCGCGGGGGAAGATGTTCTCCCCGCCCTTGATGATCATGTCGTCGGAGCGGCCGCAGATGTAGAGGAAGCCGTCCTCGTCCTGCCGGGCGAGGTCGCCGATCTCGAACATCCCGTCGACGGTGCGGAAGCTGTCCTCCTCCGACAGGTAGCCGTTGAACGTCATGGCCATGACGGTGTGCAGGCGGCCGACCTCGCCGGGGCGCACGGGACGGTTGTGCTCGTCGAGGATCGCCAGGCGGACCCCGATGCCGGGCCGGCCGGCGGTGTCCGGGCGCTCGGCCATCTCCGGGCCGGTGGCGATGGAGGTCAGCCCGGCCTCGGTGGAGCCGTAGAAGTTGCACACCACCGGGCCGAATCGCTCCGTGAGCTCCGTGACCAGCCACGGCGGGATGGCGTTGCCGGAGGAGACGAGGAACTCGAACGGGCCGAGCTTCGCCTCGTCCTCCGGGCGCTCCAGCAGCGCCTCCCGGAAATGCCGCAGCCACACCGCGGCGGAGATCATGCCCTGGACGCCGTAGCGGAGGCACTGGTCGATGCACCTGCCGCCGTCGAAGTTGCGCTGGGTCACCAGCGTCGCCCCGGTCGCCATCGCGATGATGACGTTGGCCCAGCCCCAGGCGTGGAACATGGTGGCGGACTGGTGGATGACCATGTTGCGCCGCCACGGCACGCGGTCGGCCATCGCCCCCAGCGGCGACGGGGTCTTCGGCTCGTCGCGCAGGATGCCCTTCGGCAGGCCGGTGGTGCCGGAGGACATGATGATGATCCGGCCCTGCTTCGGACGCCACTTGATGGCCGAGGCGCCCCCGGCCTCGTAGAGGTCCCGCATGACCAGCGCGCCGTCGGGCAGGCCGTCGCGCGCGGAGTAGTCCTCCATGTGGCTGACGACGACGCGGCAGCCGTGCATGTCCTCGGGCAGCTGGTCCAGGAACTCCTCGTCGATGAAGAGGAACTTCATGTCGTTCTGCTGGATGAGGCCCTCGATCTGGATGGGCGAGGCGCCGGTGTTCATGAGCATGATCTCGGCGCCGACGTAGGACTTGACGGCCATCGGCATGATGATGCCGCGGCCGTTGCGCGCCATCACGCCGAAGGCGGAGCTCTCCCCGAGGCCGAGGTCCATCATCGCCTCGGCCAGGGCGATGCTGTGGTCCCGCAGCTGCGTGTACGTCAGCTCCCCGTCGTCGTCGACGAGGGCGAGGCGGTCCGGGTACCGGATCGCGCCGATGGACACCAGCCCCGAGATGGCGAACCGCCATCGCGCCAGGCAGTTGAGCAGGCCGGGCACCATCGTCGGCCGGAACCAGAAGGACCCGGTGCGCAGCAGGGGGGCCAGGGATTGGCCGAGGGCGCGGGCCTCGAAAAGGAAGGAGTTTCGGGGCGCGACGTTGATTTCGGATTTCATGTTTGGGGTGCAGCCTCCGTGGTCGATTTCACCGGCGCGGCGGTTCCGGGTGCGGGGTGCGCGGCATGCGCCATGCGGCCCGTACGGGGTGCGCGGAGTGTGCGGCGATCGCGATGTGCTGCCGGGAACCGCCCGACCAGTGGAATACTACGCCTTCATAACGAAACAATCTCATCGACCCCCTCCTTAAGGCCGTGGCGCGCGTGACGCGTGTGGCCCATGTTTCGATGGGAGGCGCAGGTGGCGCACGGTTT
>JAEWGK010000109.1 GCA_023388385.1 Actinomycetes bacterium
ACGGTGTCGGTCGCCCACTCCCTGTCGCTGCCGGCGGCCGCGGCGAGGTGGATGGACCCGGAGCAGGACATCGTGCCCATCGAGTCGATCTTCCCGCCCGGCATGACGCAGGAGCAGGTGCAGGAGCAGAACGCCGACGCGTTCACGTCGTCGGAGGCCAACGCGACGCTGGCGGCGCTGGGGGAGCTCGGCCTGCCGACGGAGGCCTACGTCGCGCGCATCGCCGACGGTTCGCCGGCCGTGGGCGTGGTGGAGGAGGACGACGCGATCGTGGCCGTCGGGGACCGCCGTGTCTCGGCGCCGGGCGACGTCGTCGCGGCCATCGCGGAGCACCGCCCGGGCGACGAGGTCGAGCTGACGCTCACCCGCGACGGGAGGGAGCGGAAGGGACGCGTCATCCTCGCGGAGAACCCGGAGGAGAAGGGCGCCGCGCAGCTGGGCGTCGTCGTCGGCGCGCGCCCGGCGGGCGGGTTGGAGATCACCTACAACGTCGCCGGTATCGGCGGCCCGTCGGCGGGGCTGGTGCTGACGCTGGCCGTCATCGACAAGCTGAGCCCCGGCGACCTGCTGCACGGCCGCCACGTCGCGGGCACCGGCACCATCGAGCCGGACGGGACGGTCGGCCCCATCGGCGGCATCACGCACAAGATCGCCGCGGCGCGCGCCGACGGCGCCGAGATGTTCCTCGTCCCCGCCGACAACTGCGCGGAGGCCCTCACCGCCGACGCCGGCGACATGCCGCTGCTGTCGGTGCGAAACGTTGACGACGCGATGGCGGCGCTGGAGGATCCGGCGGCCGCGCCGACCTGCCGCTGACCGCGCCCGTCGCCACGCACGACCCGCAATCCGGGGCCCGCCCCTTCCGCATGTGCCCCGGCGGGCGCATAATCCGGGAAATGAGCACTCTGAACCCCCGACCGCGTCCGCGCCCGGACGTCCTGCGCCGCAGGATCCCGAGCTACTCCGACCTGCGCCCCCTCATGAGGCTGGCCCCGCCGCCGGTGACGACGGCCGAGCGCCTGCGCCGCACCGCCGATCTGTGGGATCTGCGGAGGATGGCGAAGCGCGGCACCCCGAAGGCCCCGTTCGACTACGTCGACGGCGCCGCGGAGTCCGAGGTCTCCATCGGCCGCGCCCGCGACGCCTTCCGCTCCGTTGAGTTCCAGCCGGAGGTCATGCGCGACGTCACGTCGGCGTCGACGGCCGTGGAGGTCCTCGGCCGCCCGATGTCGATGCCGCTGGCCATCGCGCCGACGGGCTTCACCCGCATGATGCGCTCCGAGGGCGAGTACGCCGGCGTCGCCGCGGCCGCCGACGCGGGCATCCCGTTCACGCTGTCGACGATGGGCACGGCGTCGCTCGCTCAGCTGCGCGAGCACGCCCCGGAGGCGGACCTGTGGTTCCAGCTGTACGTGACCCGGGATCGCGCGATGTCGGAGGACCTCGTCGCCCAGGCCCGGGAGCAGGGGGCGGGGGTTCTCATGGTCACCGTCGACACGAACATCGCGGGCGCCCGC
Source organism: Actinomycetes bacterium (assembly GCA_023388385.1). Taxonomy (GTDB): domain Bacteria; phylum Actinomycetota; class Actinomycetes; order Mycobacteriales; family Mycobacteriaceae; genus Corynebacterium. Next base: position 1,518 of record JAEWGK010000109.1, read on the forward strand.
CTGCGCGACGTGCGCAATGGCATGACCATCCCGCCGGCGTTGACCGCCCGCACGATCGTCGACGCGGCGTACCGGCCGAACTGGTGGTTCAACTTCCTGACCCACGGGCCGCTGGAGTTCGCCGCGCTGAGCAACTTCGACGGCACGCCGGGCGAGCTGGTGAACGAGATGTTCGACCCGTCGCTGTCGTGGGCCGACCTGGAGTGGGTCCGCGGCATGTGGGACGGTCCGCTGCTGGTCAAGGGCGTCCAGTCCGTCGTCGACGCGCGCCGGGCGGTGGAGCACGGCGCCGACGGCGTCATCGTCTCCAATCACGGCGGCCGCCAGCTGGACCGCGCGCCGGTGCCGCTGCACCTGCTGCCGCGGGTCCGCGCGGCACTGGGGCCGGATGCGGTCATCGGCCTGGACACCGGCATCATGAACGGCGCCGACATCGCCGTGGCCCGCGCGCTGGGCGCCGACTTCACGATGATCGGCCGTGCCTACCTCTACGGTCTCATGGCCGGCGGCCAGGCCGGCGTCGCCCGTGCGCTGGAGCTGCTGCGCGAGGAGATGCTGCGCACCTGCCGCCTCATCGGCGTCGCCGACGTCGCGGACCTCGGGCCGCGCCACGTCCGGCTGCCCGGCGTCGCGGATGCCGCGGAGCCGGACGCCGCCGCGGACTAGGCGCGCATCGCCTCCCACTCCCTGACCTGCTCCGCCGTGGCGCGCAGCTTCGGGTCGAAGATGAGGTAGGCCTTCGTCTCCTTCGCGATGAGGCCGGAGAGGATGAGCAGGCCGATGAGGTTGGGCACCGCCATCAGGCCGTTGAGGATGGAGGCGAGCGACCAGACCGTGGACAGCTCCGTCACGGCGCCGACGTAGACGACCAGGGTGAACACGGAGCGGTAGAAGCGGGTGCCACGGCGGCCGACCAGGGACTCGAAGCAGCGCTCGCCGTAGTAGGACCAGCCCAGGATGGTCGAGAAGGCGAAGAACACGATGGACAGGGTGACGACGGAGTCGCCCCAGTTGCCGGGCAGGCCCATGCGGAACGCCTCGGCGGTCATCGAGGCGGCGCCGTCCTCGCCGGCCTGCCACGCGCCGGTGGTGACGATGACCAGGCCGGTGAAGGAGACGACGACGAGGGTGTCGATGAAGGTCTGGGTCATGGAGACCAGGCCCTGCCGGACCGGGTGGGTGGTCGTCGCCGCGGCGGCCGCGATGCCTGCGGAGCCCATGCCGGACTCGTTGGAAAACAGGCCGCGGGCGACGCCCATCTGGATGGCGGCGATGATGCCGGCGCCGGCGAAGCCGCCGACCGCGGAAGTGCCGGTGAAGGCGTCGGTGACGATGAGCGCGATGGCCGACGGCAGTTCCTCGATGTGGACGATGAGCACGATGATGGCGCTGGCGATGTAGACGACGATCATCATCGGCACGAACGCCGCGGCGACGCGGCCGATGGACTGGATGCCGCCGAGCAGCACCGCGCCGGTGAGGATGAGCATGATGATGCCGGAAATCTCCGGCTGGACGCCGAAGCTGCCCTCCAGGTTCGCGGCGACCGCGTTGGCCTGGGTGAGGTTGCCGATGCCGAACGCGGCGAGCGACGCGAAGACCGCGAACAGGACGGCGAGGAACCTGCCGAAGCCGTTGGGGATGGCCCGCTTCAGGTAGTACTGCGGGCCGCCGGACTGCTCGCCGGCGGCGTCGACGGTGCGGAACTTCACGCCGAGGAACGCCTCGGAGTACTTCGACGCCATGCCGACGAGGCCGGTGACCCACATCCAGAACAGGGCGCCGGGGCCGCCGATGGACAGGGCGGTGGCGACGCCGATGATGTTGCCGACGCCGACGGTCGCCGCCAGCGCGGTGGCCAGCGCCTGGTACTGCGAGATGTCGCCCTCGCCGCCGTCGTCGCTGCGCCGGATGAGGCCCAGGTTCAACGCGGGGCCGAGCTTGCGCAGCTGGAGCAGGCCCAGGCGGGTGGTCAGCCACAGGCCGGTGCCCAGCAGCAGGGGAATCAGGAAGAAGGGGCTCCACACGAACGAGTCGGCGGCCGAAAGGAAGTCGCTCATGGCCGGGAGGTTAGCGTGCGCTGAGAAACGAATGAGGGACAATCATGTAAAAGCCGTGTCACATCCCTCCGGCCACCCCCGCCACCCCCGCGACGGCGAGCCCGAGGACGGCGGTGAACCCGAGGTACCCGGCGGCAGCCCCGCGGCGCCCGTCCGTCCACAGGTCCCCGACGCGGGCGGCGAGCGTCGACCAGGTCGACAGCGCCCCCGCGACACCGGCGCCGAGGAACGCCGCCCACGCGCCGGGCGGGGGAGCGGCCGTGCACCAGCCCAGCAGCGCGCACGCGGCGACGTTGGCGGCCAGCAGCCCGCCGAGGCCCAGCTTCGTCAGCAGGTGGCGGGCGACGGCGCCGAGCGC
>JAEWGK010000110.1 GCA_023388385.1 Actinomycetes bacterium
GCCTCGATCTGGCGGGCGTAGCCGGCGAACTCCTGGCCCAGGGTCACCGGGACGGCGTCCATGAGGTGGGTGCGGCCGGACTTGACGACCTGCTCGAACTCCTTCGCCTTGGCGTCGAGGGAGGCGTGCAGCTTCTTCAGGGCCGGGACCAGGACCTTGACGGCGGACTCGGTGGCCGCGACGTGCGTGGCGGTCGGGAAGGTGTCATTGGACGACTGGCCCATGTTGGAGTCGTCGTTCGGGTGTACCTCGACGCCGTTGGCCTTCGCGATGGACGCGATGACCTCGTTGGTGTTCATGTTCGAGGAGGTGCCGGAGCCGGTCTGGAAAACGTCGATCGGGAACTGATCGTCGTGCTTGCCGTCCGCGATCTCCTTCGCGGCGGCGATGATGGCGTCGGCCTTCTCCTCCGGCAGCAGGCCCTTGTCCTTGTTGACCTGGGCGCAGGCGGCCTTCAGCAGGCCCATCGCGCGGATCTGCGCGGACTCGAGCGGACGGCCGGAGATGGGGAAGTTCTCCACGGCGCGCTGGGTCTGGGCACGCCACAGGGCGTCGACGGGAACCTTGACCTCGCCCATGGTGTCGTGCTCGATGCGGTACTGCTGTTCGGTCATGCTCGACCTCTTTCGTGTGATGTGCGTCGGTGGACGTGTCGGGTGGCCGGGGGCGGGCGCGGGGGTGCGCCGCCGGGCCCCGGGGCACGCCCCAAGTATGCCCGTGATCCGGGACTCGCGGGGGTGCCGGGGCTAGTTTTCGCCGCGGCCGTAGTCGACGGAGGCGAACTCGCGCAGCTTGGTCAGCCTGTGGAACGCCTCGATGTTGCGGATGGTGCCGGACTTCGAGCGCATGACCAGGGAGCGGGTCCAGGCGCCGTCGCCGCGGTAGGCGACACCGCGGAGCATGTCGCCGTTGGTGACGCCGGTGGCCACGAAGTAGCAGTTGTCGGAGGACACCAGGTCGTCGGTGGTCAGGACCTGATCCAGGTCCAGGCCGGCGGCGCGGGCCTTCTCGATCTCCTCCTCGTCGCGCGGGTGGAGCTTGCCCTGGAGCTCGCCACCCATGCACTTCATGGCGCAGGCGGTGATGACGCCCTCCGGCGTGCCGCCGATGCCCATCGCGATGTCGATGGAGTTGGTGTTCTTCGCAGCGGCCACGGCGCCGGCGACGTCGCCGTCGCCGATGAGGCGGACCTTGGCGCCCGTCTCGCGGATCTCGGTGATCATCTGCTGGTGGCGCGGGCGGTCCAGGACGACGACGGTGACGTCATCCTTGGCGATGCCCTTCGCCTTCGCGACGGCCTTGATGTTGTGCTCGACCGGGGCCTCGATGTCGATGCAGCCGGCGGCCTCCGGGCCGACGGCCAGCTTGTCCATGTAGAACACCGCGGACGGGTCGTACATGGAGCCGCGCTCGGCGGCGGCCAGGACGGAGATGGCGTTCGGGCGGCCCTCGGCCATCAGGGTGGTGCCGTCGATGGGGTCGACGGCGATGTCGACGGCCGGACCTTCGCCCGTGCCGACCTCCTCGCCGTTGTACAGCATCGGGGCCTCGTCCTTCTCACCCTCGCCGATGATGACGACGCCCTGCATCTGCACCGTGTTGATGAGCTTGCGCATGGCGTCGACCGCCGCACCGTCGCCCTCGTTCTTCTGGCCGCGGCCGACCCAGCGGCCTGCGGCCAGGGCGGCGGACTCGGTCACGCGGACCAGCTCCATGGCGAGGTTGCGATCGGGGATCTCGGGATGCGGTGCGTTCATATGTACGGCCTCCATGCGAAGTTCGTGGGCTGTCGGAATCTTCCGTGTGCCGGGGGTGGCGCAGGCGAAGCCGGAACCACCCGGGCATGCACCTAGTTTTCCACTTTTCCCCGACGCGGGGGTGCCCGGCCCTCTGACCGGGGGTGCAGCCGTCCCGTCCGGGGGTGACGCAGGAAGGGGACGGTCGCCGGAGGAGATGCCCGGACCGGCAGGGGACGAGGTCGGGGCGGCTGGCATACTGGGGCGCGTGAGTTCGGATAAGCCCAGGATCCTGCAGAACAGCCGCGACATGCTGCTGAGCCTGGCGGCGATGGCCGTCATCATGTTCATCGCCGTCGGCACGACCGGCCTGTGCAGCTTCAACCCGGGACGTCCCGAGCAGGGGATGATCCCCAGGGCCGACGTCCAGTCCTTCCTGAAGCAGGAGAACCAGCGCGCCCCCTACCCGGTCGTCGAGCCGCGGCTGCCGGAGGGGTGGACGGCGAACTCGACGCGCGCCGGCATGATCGGTCCGCACCAGACCAGCATCATCGGCTACGTCACCCCGGAGGACTCGTACGTCCAGGTGCTGCAGACCGACGCGCCCGCGGACATGCTGCCGGACCCCGACCAGGCGCCCCGCGTCGACGCCGGGACGATGGAGGCCGGCGGCGTGACATGGCAGGTGTCGGAGGGCACCGAGCCGAACGTCCGCCGCACATGGGTCGCCGACCTGGGCGACGTTCGCCTGGAGATCCAGGGCTCCGCCTCCGACGAGATGTACCGCACCCTCGCCGAGGCCGTCGTCGAGGCGCACGCTGCGGCCCCGGCGCAGCCGGAGGACCCCGGCGCCCCCGCGCAGCCGGAGGACTCCGGCGCCCCCGCGCAGGATGGCGCCCCGCAGCCCGAGGACCCGACGCAGGATGGTGCCCCGGCGAAGCCAGCCGCCCCCGAGGCCCCGGCGCCCGGCCAGCCGACTCCGGCCACGCCCGCGCCAGCGTAGCCCCGTGCCGGCCGTATAACCCTTCCGGAAACCCCGTCGGGCCAGTCTCCGGTAACCCGCGTCAGTCCTCGTCGGCGCCGCGTCCCGCGGCGTCGCCGAGGGCCTTTTCGACGCGCTCGCGGGCGCCGGCCAGGTGCTCCTCGCA
>JAEWGK010000197.1 GCA_023388385.1 Actinomycetes bacterium
CGGGACTGCGGGCGATCCTCGCCGCCGTTGCCCTGGCCGCCGTTGCCCCGGTCGCCGCGGTCGCGATCATCGCCACCGTCGCGGTCGCCCGCGGGCGCGTCGGCCTTCGCGCCGGAGCCGTCGCCGCCGGACTTCTTCTCCGCGGGGTTCCCCTTCGGGGCCCGGTCGGCCTCGTCCACGGCCTTCTTCTCCTTCTTCTCCGCGGCGCGCTCCTGGCCTGCGGCCTTCTTCGCGGCGCCGCCATGGCCCTGGATGGCCGCGATGAGGTCGCTCTTGCGCATCGCGGAGACGCCCCGGATGCCCTTCTGCGCGGCGATGGCCTTGAGCTCCGGCATGCGCAGCGCGGCGAGGTTGTCCTGTCCCTTGTCCTGGGCGGTGGTGTCCGTATCGCTCACGGAATTCCTTTCATTCGGCGGCCCGCCTCATGGCGGCCCCGGCGGATCCTCATCCGGCGGTCGCCTCCCGGCGGTCGGGCTCCCCCGCACGCCAGCATCCCGGTTCCGGCGTGGGACGCGGGCGCACCGGTGACGGTGCGATGCTGCTGCGGGGGCGTGCACGGCCGAGTCGGCGGGCTGTTCTCTCCCGCTGCACGGTCCTGGATGGGCATGGGGCGAGTGCGGCGAGGTCCTCCCCGGGCATTGCCGCCAGCGTATGCGCCAGCCCGCGCGGGGCCCCGTCCCGGTGCCGTGGCATGCGCCGACCGGACGGCCGTATCCATCACAGGGTAACCCCGGCCTCGGGCCGCGGCAACATCCGGGGCGCGTGTCGGGACGCGCGATAGGCTGGGGCGCATGCGCAGCACGATGCAGGAGATCCCGCTGTCCGTCGCGCGGATCCTCGAGTACGGCAGCACGGTCCACGGCGCGACGACGGTCACCACGTGGGGTCCGTCGGGGCCGGAGGTCACGACGTTCGCGGCCATCGGCGCCCGCGCCGCCGCGCTGGCCAACGGGCTGCGCGACGAGCTGGGGATCGACGGGGATCAGCGCGTCGGCACGCTCATGTGGAACTGCGCGGAGCACCTGGAGGCCTTCCTCGCGGTCGCGTCGATGGGAGCGGTGTTCCAGCCGGTGAACAAGCAGCTGATGCCGGACCAGATCGCGCACATCATCCGGCACGCGCACGACGAGGTGCTGATCATCGATCCCCGCATGGCCCCCATGCTCGGGCCGGTGCTGAAGGAGACCCCGGGGGTGCGCGCCGTCATCGTCATCGACGCCGAGGGCTACCTGCTCCGCGACACCGAGGAGCACATCCCCGACGGCATCGCGGTCTACTCCTACGAGGAGTTCCTGGACGGCCGGCCGTCGTCGTTCGACTGGCCGGAGATCCCGGAGACCGAAGGCGCGGCGATGTGCTACTCCACCGGTACCGTCGGAGCGCCGAAGGGCGTCGTCTACTCGCAGCGCTCCATCTACCTGCATTCGCTGAACCTGCGGACGACGGACTCGTTCGGCATCACCCACGGCGTGCCGTGGCTGTGCTGCGTGCCCATCTACCACGTGCTCAGCTGGGGCGTGCCGCTGGCGGCGTTCGCCTGCGGGGCCCCGCTGGTGTTCCCGGGCGCGGATCTGTCGGCGCCGCGGCTCGCGGAGATAGTCGAGACGTCCATGCCGCGCGTCGCGCAGGGCGTGCCGACGCTGTGGATCGGCCTCATGGTCCACTACCTCAACAATCCCCCGGAGCGCATGAGCCTCCAGGAGATCTTCGTCGGCGGCTCCCCGTGCCCTCCGGGGCTCATCCGCGTGTGGGAGCAGCGCTACGGCGTCGACGTCATCCACCTGTGGGGCATGACCGAGACCTCGCCCATCGGCACGGTGTCGCGCCCGCCGTACGGCGCCTCCGGCGAGGCCCGCGAGCGCTACCGCGTCAGCCAGGGCCGCTTCCCGGAGCTCATGGAGTTCCGCATCGTCGACGACGATGGGAAGGTGCTGGAGCTGCACGACCGCAACTCCGGCGAGCTGCAGGTGCGCGGCAACACCGTCACCGCACGGTACTACCACTCCCCCGATCAGGACGACGGCGGCGACGCCCACGTCTTCCGCGGCGACGAGGTGGACGACGCCACGTCGAAGTTCACCGACGACGGCTGGCTGCGCACCGGTGACATCGGCTCCATCACCCGCGACGCGTACCTGACGGTCCAGGACCGGGCGAAGGACGTCATCCGCTCCGGCGGCGAGTGGATCTACTCCGTCCAGCTGGAGAACCTGGTCATGGAGGCCCCCGAGGTCGTGGAGTGCGCCGTCATCGGCTACCCGGACAGGAAATGGGGCGAGCGTCCCCTGGCCGTCACCGTTCTCATCCCCGGCACCCCCAAGGACGAGTCGACGGCGGAGGCGCTGCGCGAGCGGCTGAAGAAGAAGCTGCCCAACTGGATGGCGCCGGAATACTGGACGTTCGTCGACCACATCGACAAGACGTCGGTGGACAAGTTCGACAAGAAGGACCTGCGCGCGCACCTGGCCGACGGCGACTTCGAGATCGTCGAGCTGCCCGGCCCGGGCTCCATCTAGGACGAGCGGGCCGGCCGCGCCTACGACTCGACGGTGACCTCGACGGGCCCGGCGACGGTGAGGTGCTCGACGCGGATGCCGGCCTCGCGGGCCTCCGCCAGCACGGACTCCGGGACGGGTTCGACGCCGAGGACCAGGCTGGTCGGTCCGGCGCCGGACAGGAAGGCGGCGTAGCCGCGGTTGCGCAGGCGGTTGACCCACTCCGCGGTGACCGGCAGGACCTCCGCGCGGTAGGTCTGGTGCAGGCGATCGCGGGTGCCCTCCCACAGCAGCTCCGGATGCTTCGTCAGGGCGGTGACCATGACGGCGACGCGGGAGACGTTGAAGCGGGCGTCGACGTGGCTGACGTCGGACGGCAGCACCTGACGCACCGCGTTGGTGGAGGCGTGGAACGACGGGATGAGCGCCGTCGCTTCGATGTCGGGGTGCACCTCCAGGCCGACCGCGTGGTACTGCGGGGCCGTGCGGCCGTCGACGGGCTTGTCGGTCCAGCTGACGACGGCGCCGCCGAGGACGGACGCGGCGGCGTTGTCCGGGTGGCCCTCGAAGACCGAGGCCTCCTGGATCACCTGGTCGTCGGTCAGCGCGAAGCCGGACAGGCCGTTGGCCGCGGCGACTCCGGCGACGGCGGCGGCCGCCGAGGAGCCGAGACCGCGGGACTGCGGGATGCGGTTGTGGCACACGACGCGCAGGCCCGGGGCCGCCATGCCGGCGGCGCGCAGCCCGGCCCGGATGGCGCGGACGACCAGGTGGGAGTCGTTGCGGGGCAGATCCTCGGCGCCCTCGCCATGGACGTCGACCTCGACACCGGACTCGATGACCTCCACCTCGACCTCGTCGTGGATGGACAGGGCCAGGCCGAGGGTGTCGAAGCCGGGGCCCAGGTTCGCGGACGAGCCGGGGACGCGGACGTGGACCTTCTGACCGGGGTAGAGCTCCTGGGCCATGGCCTAGGCGTCCATTCCCTCGATGCGGATGACGGAGTTGATTGCCAGCACCGCGTCCTGCTGCTTCAGCGCCTCGACGGTGTCGCGCAGCTCGGCCTCGCGCGCCTTGTGGGTGATGATGACCAGGCGGGCGCCCGGGTTCGCGCCCTCCTGGCGGACGGTGCGCAGGGAGATGCCGCGGTCGGCGAAGACGCGGGCGATGTCGGCCAGGACGCCGAGGCGGTCGTCGACGTGCAGGTCGATGTGGTAGCGGGTCTCCACATCACCGAAATCCAGGATGGGCAGGTTGGCGTAGGTCGAGTCGCCCGGGGCGCGGCCGCCGTGGACCTTGTTGCGGGCGGCGGCGACGATGTCGCCGAGCACGGCGGAGGCGGTCGGGTTGCCGCCGGCGCCGCGGCCGTAGAACATCAGCCGGCCGGCGGCGTCGGCCTCGACGAACACGGCGTTGAAGGACTCGTGGACCGTCGCCAGCGGATGGCGGCGCGGCACCAGGGCCGGGTACACGCGGGCGGAGACGCCCTCGGAGCCGTCCTCCGCCTTCACGCGCTCGCAGATGGCCAGCAGCTTGATGGTGCAGTCGGCCTCCTTCGCGGCGTCGAAGTCCGCGGCGGTGATCTCCGTGATGCCCTCGCAGTGCACGTCGTCGGCGGTGACGCGAGTGTGGAACGCCAGGGACGACAGGATCGCGGCCTTGGAGGCGGCGTCGTGGCCGCCGACGTCGGCGGTTGGGTCGGCCTCGGCGTAGCCCAGGCGGGTGGCCTCGGCGAGCATCTCGTCGTAGTCGGCGCCGGTGGAGTCCATCGCGTCGAGAATGAAGTTCGTGGTGCCGTTGACGATGCCGACGACCTTGTTCACCTGGTCGCCGGCCAGGGAACGGCGCAGCGGGCCGACGACCGGGATCGCGGCGGCCACGGCGGCCTCGAAGAACAGGTCGGCCCCGGCGGCCTCGGTGGCCTCCGACAGCTCGGCGCCGCAGGCGGCGACGAGGGCCTTGTTCGCGGTGACGACGGACTTGCCGGCGCCCAACGCCTTCAGCACGACGCGGCGGGGGTAGTCGATGCCGCCGATGACCTCGACGACCAGGTCCACGTCGTCACGCTCCACCAGGGTGAACGCGTCGTCGGTGAGCAGCTCCGGGTCGACGCCCGGGCGCGGCTTGGACTTGTCGCGGACGGCGACGCCCTTGATCTCGACGGGGCCGCCGATGCGGCGCTCGAAGTCCTCGGCGCGCTCCTGCAGCAGGCGGAGCACCTGCTGGCCGACGGTGCCCAGGCCCAGGATCGCGACGCCGACGGGCTGGCCCGCGCCCTTGCCGGGGTTGTAGGTGTTATCGGTCATGCGGGGTCTCACACTCCAGGCTCAGTAGATCGGTCAGGGTCTCGCGGCGCAGGATCGGCCGTGCCCGTCCACCGCGCACGGCGACCACGGCCGGCCGGCAGAGCATGTTGTAGCGGCTCGACATGGCGTAGCAGTACGCGCCGGTCGCGGCGAGAGCGAGCAGGTCGCCCTCCGCGATGTCGTCGGGGTACGACGCGTCGGGGATGAGGACATCACCGGATTCGCAGTGCTTGCCGACGACGCGCGTCGGGATTCTCCTCCCCCCTACGCGACGGTTGACGACGCGGCCATCATACGGGGAGTCGTACAGGGCCGGCCGGATGTTGTCGCTCATGCCCCCGTCCACCGCGAGGTAGCGGCGGGTGACGTCGTCGCACACGTGGACGTCCTTGACGGTGCCGATCTCGTAGACGGTCACGCCCGCGGGGCCGGCGATGGCGCGGCCCGGCTCGACGGCGACGGTCGGAGCGGGCACCCCGAGGTCGTCGGCGACGTCGCGCACCGCGCCGAGGATGGTCTCCGCCAACGGGGCCACGTCGAGCGGCTTGGCGGTGGCGACGTAGGCGATGCCGAAGCCCCCGCCGAGGTCGAGGGTGTCGAGGTGGTCGGCGATGCCGGGGCCGTGGGCCTCCACCAGGTCGCGGACGACGCCGAGGACGCGCTCGGAGGCCAGGACGAAACCGTCCGGGTCCAGGATCTGGGAGCCGATGTGGCAGTGCAGGCCGGTCAGGCGCAGGTTCGGGTCACGCTCCGTCCGGTCCGCGGCGCGCAGGGCGGCCCCGGAGGCGACGGAGAAGCCGAACTTCTGGTCCTCGTGCGCCGTGGCGATGAAGGAATGGGTGTGCGCCTCCACGCCGGGTTTGACGCGGATGAACACGTCCTGGACGACGCCGAGCTCCTCCGCGACGGCGGAGAGCCGGTCCAGTTCGGAGAAGCTGTCGGCAACGATGCGGCCGACGCCCTCGCGCATGGCGAAGCGCAGCTCGTCCGTGGACTTGTTGTTGCCGTGGAAGGTCATGTCGGCCGCCGGGAAACCGGCGTGCAGGGCGGCGGCCATCTCGCCGCCGGAGGCGACGTCGAGGTGCAGGCCCTCCTCCATCACCCAGCGGGCGACTTCGCCGCACAGGAATGCCTTGGAGGCGTAGTGCACGCGGGCGGGGCCGCCGAACGCGGCGGCCATGGTGCGGCAGCGGGCCCGGAAGTCGTCCTCGTCGTAGACGAAGACGGGGGTGCCGTACTCGCGGGCGATGTCCACCAGGGACACGCCGCCGACCTCGATCTCGCCGTCGGCGCGGCGGGTCGTGCCGGCCGGCCAGACGTGGGCCGGGACGTCGTTGAAGTCCGAGCGGTCGCGGCGCGTGACGCCGGTGAGCTCGAAGCCGGATCCGTCGACGGTCATGCGCTACATCCTCTCCGGCGCGGTGACGCCGAGCAGGCCGAGGGCGTTGGCGAGGGTGACGCGGGTGGCCTCCGCCAACGCGAAGCGGGCGACGTGCAGGTCCGCGACGTCCTCGCCGACCTTCGGCAGGATCTGGCAGGAGTCGTAGAAGCGGTGGAACGTGCCGGCCAGCGTCTCCGCGTAGCGGGCGACGCGGTGCGGCTCGCGCAGCTCGGCGGCGGCCTTGACGACGGCCGGGAACTCGCCGAGCGTGCGGATGAGGTCACCCTCGCGGTCGTGCTCGAGCAGACCGTAGTCCGGCTCCGCGCCCTCGAGGGTCACGCCGGCCTCGGCGGCGCGGCGGCCCAGGGAGCACAGGCGTGCGTGGCCGTACTGCACGTAGTAGACGGGGTTGTCGTTGGACTGGGACTGCCACAGCTCCATGTCGATGTCCAGGGACGAGTCGACGGAGGAGCGGATGAGCGAGTAGCGGGCGGCGTCGACTCCGATCGCCTCGACCAGGTCGTCCAGCGTGATGACGGTGCCGGCGCGCTTGGACATGCGCACGGGCTTGCCGTCGCGCACCAGGTTGACCATCTGGCCGATGAGGACCTCGACGGCATTCGGGTCGTGGCCCAGCGCCGCGGCTGCCGCGCGCAGGCGCGCGATGTAGCCGTGGTGGTCGGCACCGAGCATGTAGATGCACAGGTCGTGGCCGCGGGCGATCTTGTCCTCGATGTAGGCGATGTCGCCGGCGATGTACGCCGCGTTGCCGTCGGACTTGATGACGACCCGGTCCTTGTCATCGCCGAAAGCGGTGGACTTCAACCACCATGCGCCGTCGGCCTCGTACAGGTTGCCGCCCTCCTTGAGCTGTGCGACGGCTGCGTCGACGGCTCCCGACTCGAACAGCGAGTTCTCGTGGAAGTAGACGTCGAACTTCGTGCCGAACTCGTGGAGCGTCCGCTTGATGTGCGCGAACATCATCTCCACGCCGCGGGAGCGGAACGTCTCCGCCATCTCGGCCGCCGGCAGGTCGAGCACGCCGGGCACGTCGGCGACGATCCGCGCGGCGTAGTCGTCGATGTACTCGCCCGCGTAGCCGTCCTCCGGCGTCGGCTCGCCCTTCGCGGCGGCGATGAGGGAATTGGTGAAGCGGTCGATCTGGGTGCCGTGGTCGTTGAAGTAGTACTCGCGGGTGACCTCGGCGCCGCGGGCGGCGAGGACGCGGCCCAGCGCGTCGCCGACGGCGGCCCAGCGGGTGCCGCCCAGGTGGATCGGGCCCGTCGGGTTGGCGGAGACGAACTCCAGGTTGACCTTGCGCCCGGCGTACTCGTCGCCGTGGCCGAAGGACCCGCCGGCGGCCAGGATGTCGCCGACCAGGCGGCCCTGCGCGTCGGCGGCAAGGCGGATGTTGATGAACCCGGGGCCGGCGACGGAGACCTCCGCGATCCCGTCCGTCTCCCCGATGCGCTCGGCGAGCCAGCCCGCGACGTCGCGTGGCTTCGCGCCCGCGCGGCCGGCGGCCTGCATGGCGACGTTGGTGGCGTAGTCGCCGTGCTCGGGGTTGCGGGGGCGCTCGACGACGACCTGCTCGGGCAGCACGCCCGTGTCCAGGTCATGCTCCGTGAAGACGTCGACGGCGGCGGCGCGGATCAGCGCGGACAGTTCGGCTGGAGTCATGGTTGCCCATCCTAGCGGGCGACCCGGCACGCGCTGCCCCGAGGATCGGGGCGCGAGGGCGCCGCTCGCCCGGCGCCGATGTCGGGTCCGGCCGTAGGCTGGGCCCCGCACCCATGAACACCCGCCGCGGACCGCCCTCCGCGGCCCTACCCCGGAGCCGCCCATGAAGGTCGCGATCTTCGCCACCTGCATCGGGGACGTCATGTTCCCCGGTGCGGTCCAGGCCACCGCATCCGTGCTCACCCGCCTCGGCTGCGACGTGACGTTCCCGCCCGCCCAGACCTGCTGCGGGCAGATGCACGTCAACACCGGGTACCAGAGGGAGGTCCTGCCGCAGTTGGACCGGTACGCGGACGCGTTCCTGGATCGATCCATCGACTACGTCGTCGCCCCGTCCGGCTCCTGCGCCGGCGCAGTGCGCGACCAGCACCCGTTCCTGGCGCGCCGCCACGGCACCGCCGCCCAGGTCGACGCCGCCGACCGCACCGCCGCGAAGACACTGGAGCTGTCGGAGTTCATCGTCGACGTCGCCGGAGTCACGGACGTCGGCGCATGGTTCCCCCACCGCGTCACATACCACTCGACCTGCCACAGCCTGCGCGTCCTCCGCGTCGGCGACCGCCCGCGCCGCCTGCTGGAGGCCGTCGACGGCCTCGAGTTCACCGAGCTGCCGGGTGCCGCGGAGTGCTGCGGCTTCGGCGGCACGTTCAGCGTGAAGAACGCCGCGACGTCGCAGGCCATGGTCGCCGACAAGACGGCGGCGATCCGCTCCACCGGCGCCGAGTTCGTCACCGCGGGCGACGCGTCGTGCCTCATGAACATCGGCGGCGCCCTCGACCGGCAGACCCGCGAGGGGGCCGCCCCCGTGCGCGCGATCCACTACGCCGAGATCCTGGCGTCGACGCGCCGCCGCCCGTGGCGCCCGGCCGACGGGGCC
>JAEWGK010000212.1 GCA_023388385.1 Actinomycetes bacterium
GCGCCCCACGCCTCCTGCCCCGGGGTCAACAGGGGTTAACGAGCTTTAGCGGGAGGAACAGGTCACCGATACCCGGAATTCCGAGGGGTTCTTGACCCGTTCCTCCCGCTGAAGGCCGTTAACCCCCGTCCATGGCTTTCCGCGGCGAGTCGGACCAGGCCCGGCGGAGCGGACGACCCAGCAGTGTGGCCGGCCCGGCGAAGTGGCCGGCCCAGCAGTGTGACCGACCCGGCGGAGTGGCCGACCCAGCAGTGTGACCGGCCCGGCGGAGCCGATGCCGCATGGCCCCAAAACCACCGGCGGTCGTTTGCGGCAAAACGGCGGGAACGTCGTCGTCACGCACATGTAACCGACAAGCGGCGACCAGCGGAAAACGTGCGCACACGGTTACACGGCCGACAATTTCCGTGCACACGAGCGGTAACAACGCGCACATACCTTTCTCGCCATGACCATCACGCGAGAAGCGGGCACGCCGCCGCCGGGCGGATCCCCGAACACCAGCTCCCCCACCCCCAACGACGCCGCACGCGCCCATCGTGCGGCCGAGGACTTCACCCTTCGCTTCGCCCCGCGCTCCTACCGCAAGTGGACGCCGGGCGTGGTGGCGGGTGGGGCCCTCGGCGGCATCGCGTACCTGGCGGACTTCTCCATCGGCGCCGGCATCGGCATCCAGCACGGCACGGCGAACGCGGTGGGCGGCATCCTCATCGCGGCGCTGCTCATCTTCATCAGCTCGTTCCCGCTGGCGTACTACGCGGCGCGGTACAACCTGGACCTGGACCTCATCACGCGGGGCTCGGGCTTCGGCTACTACGGCTCGGTGCTGACCAACGTCATCTTCGCGACGTTTACCTTCATCTTCTTCGCCACCGAGGGCGCCATCATGGCGCAGGGCCTCCGCGTCGGCCTGGGCGTGCCGCTGTGGGCGGGCTACCTGGTCTCGACGCTGATGGTCATCCCGCTGGTCGTCTACGGCATGCGCGCTCTGGCCAAGCTGCAGTCCTGGACCTCGCCGTTGTGGCTGATCATGATGGTGCTGCCGCTGGGGTGGCTGGTCTGGCAGCACCCGGATTCCGTCGACACGTTCCTGTCCTGGGAGGGCACGGACGGCAGCGGCGTGACCTTCGCCTCCATGATGCTGGCCGCCGGCGTCTGCCGGTCGCTGACCGCGCAGATCGCGGAGAACATCGACTACCTGCGCTTCATGCCGGCCCGCACGCCGGATAACCGCGTCTCGTGGTGGGCCGCGGTCATCGCGGGCGGCCCGGGCTGGGTCATTCTCGGCGCGACGAAGCAGATCATCGGCGTCTTCCTGGCCGTGTGGATCATCGCGCACCTGGGCGGCACCTCCGCCGCGGCAGCCGAGCCCGTCAACCAGTTCCTGTCCGTCTACTCCGACATGATGCCGGGTTGGCTGGCCATGACCCTGGCGGTGGTGCTGGTGGTCATCTCGCAGATCAAGATCAACGTCACCAACGCCTACTCCGGTTCGCTGGCCTGGACCAACGCGTACACCCGCGTGACCAAGCGCTACCCGGGCCGCATCACGTTCGTGCTGTTCAACCTGGCCATCTCCCTGGCCCTGATGGAGTTCAACATGTTCGCCGTGCTCGGCGCCATCCTGAGCTTCTACGCGAACCTGGCCATCGCCTGGATCCTCACCGTCGCCTCGGACATCACGTTCAACAAGTACCTGCTCGGCCTGTCGCCGAAGCGCCCGGAGTTCCGCCGCGGCATGCTCCACGACGTCAACCCGGTCGGCGTGACCTCGGTCATCGTCTCCGGCGGCGTGTCCATCGCGGCGTACTTCGGCCTGCTGGGCCCGGCCGTCCAGCCGTACTCGCCGCTGCTGGCCGCCGGCCTGGCGGTCGGCGTGACGGTGCTCATGGCCGTCGTCACCCGCGGCCGCTGGTACCTGCGCCGCGTCGACGACGGCATCGGGATCCCGCATTTCGACGAGCACGGCAACCCCGTCGACGACGAGCTCCACTGCTGCGTCACCGACCACCCCTTCGAGCGCCCGGACATGATCGCCTCCGCGCAGCGCGGACCGAACGGCGAGGTCCAGTACATCTCCTCCCTCGCCCTGTCCACCGACCGCACCGGCGAGCACGTCCTGCCCGCCGACGAGCACGCCCGGCTGACCGCCCGCGAGTCCCGCCGCCTCCGCGGGAAGTAGGGACGCCGCGGGGTGCGTTCGCCGCGTTTGCTTGACGACGCCTCCCGCGCCGTCCCCTCCTGGTGCCGCTTTCTCTTGGCCTCAGGAGGGGGTTAATGCCCTTTAGCGGGAGGAACAGGTCATGGATCCCCGGCTTTTCGGCCGTTTCGTGACCCGTTCCTCCCGCTAAAGGGCATTAACCCCTCTCACGGAGCCGCCCCGCCGACCTCCCGACCCCGTGCCGGCGGGCCCGGCCGTCCCCACCAGGGACCGGAATGGACCGGTCGGTACACTCGTACCCGCGACCACCGCGGCGGTCCCCGCGCCGCGGCCGACGGGGCGCCGCCCCGCCGCGGAACCCGACGAGCGACGAGGTGAACGAATACATGACCGAAACCGCCGACATCACCACCACCCCCGCCTCGGTCGCCGACGTCCTCGCCCGCCACGGCGCGGACCTGTCCTGGCAGCGCGAGACGTACGAGCACCTGCACCGCAACCCGGAGCTGTCGGGCGTGGAGGCCCGGACGGCCGAGTACCTGGAGGACCGGCTGCGGCAGTGGGACTGCGAAGTCACGACGGACATCGGCGGCCACGGCCTGGTCGGCGTGTTCCGCAACGGGGACGGACCGGTGGTCCTGTACCGCGCGGACATCGACGCGCTGCCGGTGAAGGAGGAGACGGGCGAGGCCTTCGCGTCCACGGCCGTCGGCACCTCGCGCGAGGGCGTCGAGTCGGCCGTCATGCACGCGTGCGGCCACGACCATCACATGACGGCGCTGCTCGGCGCGTGCGCCATCCTGGACGCGACGCGCGACGAGTGGTCGGGAACCTTCATCGCCCTGTTCCAGCCGTCGGAGGAAACGGCGTCGGGCGCGCAGGCGATGATCGACGACGGCCTCGCCGACGTCATCCCCCGCCCGGACGTGTGCCTCGGCCTGCACGTCGTGCCGGGTCCCGCGGGCCGCGTCATGTCGATGGCGGGCCCGGCGCTGGCGGGCTGCGACACCATCACCATCGACATCCCGGGCCGCTCGGCCCACGGCTCGATGCCGGACAACGGCGTCGACCCGACGTACGTCGCGGCGCACGTGGTCATCCGCCTGCAGGGCATCGTCGGCCGGGAGGTGAGCCCGCACGACTTCGCGGTCGTCAGCGTCGGCACGCTGACCTCGGGCAACTCGAACAACACCATTCCGGGGCATGCGCGCATCGTGCTGAACATCCGCTTCTACTCGGATGAGGTCCGCCGCACGCTCATCGACGCCATCGAGCGCGTCGTCCGCGGAGAATGCCTGGCTTCGGGCACGCCGGGCGAGCCGACGTTCACGTACTCCGACCACGGCGAGGTCACCGACAACGACCCGGGCGTCTACGCCACCGTCCGCGCGGCATTCGACGAGGTCTTCGGCGACGAGGCCGTCGACGCCGCCCGCTGGACCGCCTCCGAGGACTTCAGCGCCATCCCCCTGGGCCTCGGTTCACCATATCTGTACTGGACGGTCGGGGCGACGCCGCGCGCGCAGTGGGACGCCGCCGTCGCCGCCGACCGGGTGCTGGAGGACGTGCCCTCCAACCACATGCCGACGTTCCTGCCGGACTATGCGCCGACCGTCCACGCGACGACGTACTCCGCCGCCGCCGCGATCCTCGCGTGCCTCCGCGGCGAACCGTCCCAGTGGGGTGCGCGGTGAGCGCCGCCGCCGGCACTGCGCCCGGGGCTCCGCGTGACGACGCCGCCCGCCCCGGCGCCGACGCAGCCCCCGGCCACTCCTTCCCCGTCGGCCGGCTGACCCTCGGCATCGCGGAACCGCTCACCAACGACGGACCGGTGCCGGAGATGTCGGATGACCTGGAGCGGGTGCTGCTCGCCGAGGAGGCCGGCTTCCACACGCTGTGGTTCCGCGACGTGCCCCTGCTGTGCTACGAGTTCCGCGACGCCGGCCAGATCTACGACCCGTTCGTCCACATGGCCTACGTCGCCGCGCGCACGCGGCGCATTGGGCTGGCCACCGGGTCGGCGGTGCTCACGCTGCGCCACCCCATCCACGTCGCGAAGCAGGCGGCGAGCCTTGACGTGCTCTCCGGCGGGCGCGTCGCGCTGGGCGTGGCGACGGGCGACCGCGAGGAGGAATTCCCGGCGTTCAACCAGAAGCACTCCGAGCGGCAGCGCAGCTTCGCCGACGCCGTCGACTACATCCGCGCCCTGTGGGAGCCCGGCACACCCATGACCACCGCGAACCGCTGGGGCGGGGTGGAGATGGGCGTGGAGATGCTGCCGAAGCCCGTCGGCGGCCGGCGCATCCCGCTCATCGTCACGGGCCACTGCCGCCAGACGCCGGAGTGGATCGCCGCC
>JAEWGK010000234.1 GCA_023388385.1 Actinomycetes bacterium
GCGGCATGCGCCCCGGGCTCGGCGTTCATTGCGCCGTCGATCATCTTCGACAGCGCATCCATGTTGCGCTGCCCGGCGGAGCGGCGGTCGACGATGCCCTCGGGAAGCTCGATCCCGGCACCCTTCACCGCATGGGTGTTGAGGTACTTCCGCATCAGCGCGGCGGAATGCGCCGGCATCCGCCCGCGGAAGGCGAACGACCCGTCCTTCTCCGGGTTCCGCGACATCCAGAAGTCGCGCTCGCGCAGGTCCGCGAATGGGTCGGGGGCGGCGTGCGCATTCGACTTTTCCACCAGCGCTCGGGTCTCGCGACGGATGCGGTCGGCGTTCCACGAGTCCGCGCACGCCAGCACGCGGGCCTTGATCTCCTCCGCCGTCCACCGGCCACCGGGCCGCAGGCGGCGCAGCTCCCGCCGTAGCGCATCGAGCTTCGCCGGCGTGACGCCGCCCTCCGCCGCCTTGCGGCGCGCCTGCTCGCGCGAGCGTTCCCGGGCCCGCCGCAGCTTCTCCTCCATGGCCGCCCGGGCCGCCGCCTCCTCGGCCGCAGCCTGCGCCTGCTCGTCCGTCATCTCCGCGTCCGCATCGGGTCCGTCGGCGCCCCCGAACAATCCCGCGTCGCCGGGCGGCAAATCACCGCCGTCATCCTCCGGCTCGACGTCGCCGAGCAGCCGTACCGCCTCGATCCGCTCCCGCGCCTGAGCCCGCGAGATGCCGAGGATCCGGCTGAGGAATCCGCACGTGTCCGTCGTCCCCGAGCGCCTCTGCGCCGCTTCGCCCATCGCGAACTCGGTGAACGCCAGGTCGAATCCGGAGCGCCGGTTCAGCGACGATTCGAACTCCGCCGCCAGCTCCAGCAGATCGTTCCAGGGGAGCTGCTCCGCCGTCTTCGCCACGTCCCCGAGCACGGCCAGGGAAGCGCGCAGCGATGCCAGCGCCTCCCTGGCGCCGGCCAGGGCCGCATGGCCTCCGACCTGCGTGTTCGTGGTGTCTGTGGTGCGCATCGTCCCTCCCCTCCGTGCGTTGCCCGCACCATATCGGCGGACCCGACATCGACCGCCCATCGAGGCGCCCTGGATGCCCCGAAATCACCCCCGAATCACCCCCGGTGCCCGAAATTCGTGCTCTGGCAATGCTTTACGACGCTCTCCGCCCCGCATTCAGTCGCACCTCCGGAAACTGCGCTCCCGCTGGTGCTGTGAGCTCCAATTTCGCGACGGGTGGGTGCGATGGGGGCGTCGTCACGCACTGCAGGTGGGCCGCCCCACCCCCTTATGGGGGTCACAGGGAGGGGTGCGCTCGTGAAATATCTCGGTTCCACCTTAAAGCAAAATTATTTTGCCCTAGTGTTTGCCGCCATGCCGCCGCCGACCGGCGGGCACGCACCGGACGAGATACAGGAGAAGCCCATGACCCAGAAGAACCGGTGGCGCGCGGGTGCGACCCGTGCCACCACGGCCCGTGCCGCCGCGGACCGGACCGCCTTCGCCACCGCCGTGACCATGTCCGCAGCAGCCCTGCTCGCGGTGACCGCGCTGACCGCCGGCCCGGCCGCCGCCGACCCCGCGAGCGGCCCCGCCGACCCCGCGAACGGCCCCGTCGGCAACAGCTCGGAGCTGCCGGGCGCCTCCGGAAGCGCGGCGGGCAGTGCCGCGATCGACGGCGCGCTGCCCGGCAACCCGGTCTGGAACGACCCGGCCGCCGACCCCTTCTACCAGCCGCCGGAGTCGATCCCGGCCCCGGGCACGGTCATCCGCACGGCCCCGGCGCAGCAGTTGCTGCAGAAGGTGGGCATCGACTGGCCGGGCACGGCGGAGAAGATCATGTACGCCTCCGTCAACGAGCTGGGTCAGCCGACCGCGGTCACCGGCGTCGTGCTCACCCCGACGGCGGAGTGGACGGGGGAGGGTGAGCGCCCGACCGTCGTCCTCGCGCCCGGCACGCTGGGCCAGGGCCGCCAGTGCGCGCCGTCGCTCGGCTACGGGATGTTCCTCAACGTCAACCCGGGAATCCCCACGGTGGCGGTGGATTACGAGCTCATCTCCGCCTACGGCGCCCTGTCGCGTGGTGCGCGCGTCGTCATGACGGACTACATCGGCATGGGCACCCCGGGGCCGCACACCTACGTCAACAGCACTGATGAGGCGCATGCGGTGCTCGACGCGGCCCGCGCCGGGCTGCGCCACGCGGGCCTGCCCGCCGACGCGCCGGTCGCCATCATGGGCTACTCCCAGGGCGGGGGAGCGGCGGCGTCGGCCGCCGAACGTGCCGCCGACTACGCCCCCGACCTGAACATCACCGCGACCTACGCGGGTGCGCCGCCGGCGGATCTGCGCGAGGTGCTGAAGCATATCGACGGCAGCCTCATCACCGGCGCCGTCGGCTACGCCCTCAACACGGGCCTGCGGTACAAGCCGGAGCTCGAGGGGCTCATCGACACGCACCTCAACCAGGAGGGCGCGGACTTCCTGAACTCGGTGCGCTCGCAGTGCATCGTCGACACCGCCGCGACGTGGGGCCTGCGGAACACCACCGAGTTCACGAAGGACGGCATCAGCTTCTCCGAGCTGCTCGACCGCATCCCGGAGGTCGCGGCCTACGTCGACGAGCAGCGCCTCGGTCAGCCGGGCCGCGTGCCGAACCACCCCATCCGCATCGACATCAGCTCCGCCGACGACGTCATCCCGGTGGGGCAGGTCATCCAGCTCGGCCACGACTACTGCGCGCAGGGCGGGCACGTCGACATGCACGTCCACGAGATGAAGCCGACCCTTCCGCGCTCCGCCATCGACCATGCGCTGCCGATGCTGGTCAACCAGTCGGACTCGCTCGACTTCATCATGGACTCGTTCGGGGGGAACGTGCCCCCGTCGACCTGCGGTTCGTTCTAGAAGGATGGTCTAGAAGGATGTAGCACCCGCACTCGCCGCCGCGACAGCGTTCGCGGCGG
>JAEWGK010000079.1 GCA_023388385.1 Actinomycetes bacterium
GCGCGTCGCGGTGGCCGGAGACGCCGGTGACGACCATGAGGGTCGCCATGCCGGCCGCATTGCCGCCGCGGATGTCGGTGTCCAGGCGGTCGCCGATGGCGACCGGGCGCTTCGCCGCCAGGCGGCGGGCGGCGCGCAGGAACATCGCGGGCTCCGGCTTGCCGGCGCTGCGCGGCACGACGCCGGTCGTCGAGGAGATCGCGGCGATCATGGAGCCGTTGCCCACCAGCAGGCCGCGCTCCGTCGGCAGCGTCGTGTCCATGTTGGAGGCCAGGTACACCGCGCCGCGGGCGATGGCCAGGGCTCCCTCGCTCATCCGCCTCCACGTCATCTCGCGGTCCAGGCCGTGCAGGACGGCCGCCGGAGCGTCGTCGGCGGACTCGACGACGGTGAATCCGGCCTCCTCCGCAAGGTCGCGGAACGGCTGCGCGCCGAGGACCAGCACGGCGGAGCCGGCGGGGATGACCTCGGCGGCCATCTCGATGGCCGCCTGGGCGGAGGTGATGACATCATCGGCCGAGCAGTCGTAGCCCAGGCCGGTCAGCTGGTCCGCGACGGTCTGCGGGGCGCGCGAGGCGTTGTTGGTGATGAACGCCATCGGCAGACCCGCCTGCTCCAGCGCCGGGCGGGCGGCGGGCACGGGGGCGTCGCCCTCGTAGACCGTGCCGTCGAGGTCGAGCAGTGCGGCGTCGAAACGCCGGGCCAGAATCTCGGTCATGGGTGGGTCTCCTCCCGGTTCGGGGCTGTCGTCTGGCGGGTTGGTGGGTCCCGGTGCGCGGCACCGGCGGCGGCCGGAGTCCGCCGCCGCGGGGCCCCGGCCGGACGGCTACTCGCCGCGGATGTCGGCGATGCGGTCGGCGCTGTCCAGCACGCCGTCGGGGTCGAGCGCCGCGGAGCGGCCGAACCACTCCACGGCCTCATCCTTCCGGCCCGCGGCCAACAGGACGTCGGCATAGGCGTAGAACAGGCGGACCGCCTCGTCGTCCTCGCGGGACGGGTCGAGGTTCAGGGCCTCCAGCTCCATGACGGCGGCGTCGACGTCTCCCATGTCCCGTCGGGCGCCGGAAACGACGATGGCGAGCTCCGTGCGGGACACGTCGTCGAGCTGCGCCGCCTCCTCCGAGTGCGCCAGCTCGATGGCCTTCTCCGGCCGGCCGAGGCCACGCTCGCAGTCGGCCATGACGGCGACGAGGCCCGGGCCGCCCGAGATGCGGCGGGCGGCGCGCAGCTCCGACAGCGCCTCCTTCCACTCTCCGGCGTGGTACGCGGCGACGCCGGCGGTCTCGCGGACGACGCCGACGCGTCCGGCGCGCTCCTTCGCCGCGCGGGCGTGACGCAGGGCGAGCTTCGGATCCTCCGCCATGAGCGCGGCGGCCATCACCATGTGCCGGGCCACCGTGTCGGCATTGTCCTTCGCCAGGCTGCGCAGGTCCTGCAGCACGGAGGGGTCGAGTTCGTTGGCCTTGACGTCATCCGGCAGCGCCGGCTCGTTCGCGCGCTGGTTCAGGCGCTCCTCGCGGAAACCCGGGCGCTCCGGGCCGGTGCGCGGAGCGCGCTTGTCCTCGGCGAAGCGCCCTCTGCGGTTGGAGTGGCGGCGCTCGCCGCCGTGGCCGCGCCCGCGTCCTCCCTGATCTGCGCGTCCACGGCCACCCTGTCCCGGACCTCCGCGGCGGCCCCCGCGCAGGTCGCGATCGCTGCGCTCCCCGTCGCGGCCCCTGCCGCGGTAGCGGCGGTCGTCCCGATCGCCGTCGCGGCGGCGATCGTCACGCCGACGACCGTCACCCCGGCGATCGGCGCCATCCCACCGGCCGCGGGCACCCCGGCCACCCGGGCGTCCGCCGGAACGCCGCGGGCCGCCCCCCTGTCCTCCGCGTCCGCCGCGGGGTCCGCGGCCGTCGCCGCCGGTGCGGGAACCGTCGTTGTCAGCCATGTGGCGTCTGCTCCTCCATCGTCCTTCGGGCGCGCGTTGCCGCGCGGCGTCCTCACCGCGCATTACGCTAACGCTACCAGGCGCTCCCGCGCACGACGTCAGCGTGCCCGGGACGCGTGCAAGCACGCCAGCCGTGCCGTCTCGCCGCAGTGCCACGCGCACGTGACGGTCCAGCCATCCGCACGCGCGATCGTGACGGCGGTCTCCCCGACCGCGGCCGCGAACTCCGGCCTCGTGCCGGCAAAACCCACCGGCAGCTCCTCGAGCGACGGCACGACCACCGCATCGCGGGTCAGAGACCGCGCGCGCCGACCATCGCCGTCATGGAGCTTTGCGACGGCCCGCGCCAGAGCGCGATGCGCCCCCAGAACGGCACCGGCGTCCAGACTCTGGCCCGATGCATCACCGAGCTCGAACAACCCGTCCTGCGCGGGATGGGCCGCACCCCCAACCGACGACGGTACGGACGGCTCCGTGGCCGACGTCCTCCGGACCCCCGCCGGGGCATCCGCAAGGCCGGGCCCCTCATCGGGCGACGCTCCCCGCTGTATGGCGGTGGCAACGGCCCGCGCCCTCGCGTCGGCGGCCTCATTCAAGTGGTGGCCCGAATGGCCGCGAACCCATTCGAAGACGACGTCGCGGCCCTCCACCGCCTCGTCGAGCCGGACCATAAGATCCTTGTTGAGGACCGGCTTTCCGTCCCTCTTCTTCCAGCCCTTCTTTTTCCAGCCCTTCATCCACTTCGTGACGGAGTTGATGACGTACTGCGAGTCGCAGAGGATGACCAGGCGCTCATCAGCCCGGTGCGCGGTGGCGTCCAGGAGCTCGGCGACGGCGGTGAGCTCGCCCCGGTTGTTTGTCGAATTGTCCCACCCGCCGGCGGCCCAGTTGTCGTCGTCGATGTACCAGGCCCACCCGGCCGGGCCGGGGTTGCCGAGGGCTGATCCGTCTGCGGCGGCGGTGATCGTCATGCAGGGGAGTCTATCGGCGGGCTCGAGCCATCGCCCGGGGGGCCCGGCCCGAAGCATCGCGGCTGACGGCCAGAAGGCTACGGGCCGCGGCCGCCGGCGCGACCACCCACCCCACGAACACAAAAACCCCCGCCCCCCGGGGGGCCTATCTACGCAAAAAAAGAGGGCGGGCCGGAAACCCCCGCCCAGCCAACAGGCTGAACAAGGATCCCCAACCCACCCAACAAAAAAAGAACAATGCCGGCAGTGACCTACTCTCCCACACCCTCCCGAGTGCAGTACCATCGGCGCAGGCAGGCTTAGCTTCCGGGTTCGGAATGGGACCGGGCGTGACCCCACCGCTATCGCCACCG
>JAEWGK010000126.1 GCA_023388385.1 Actinomycetes bacterium
CGCAAGGCCGAGCGGAACCTGGGCCTCTGGCTCGTCGCCCCCTCCGTCATCCTCATGCTGCTGGTGACGGCCTACCCCATCGCCTACGCCATCTGGCTGTCCCTGCAGCGCTACGACCTGCGGTTCCCGGAGGACCGGGAGTTCGTGGGCCTGGCCAACTACGGCGCGGTGCTCACCTCCGACTACTGGTGGGAGGCGCTGTGGGTGACCGCGGTCATCACGGCGGTGTCCGTGGTCATCGAGTTCGTGCTGGGCATGGCCATCGCGATGATCATGCACCGGGCGCTGTTCGGCCGCGGCATCGTCCGCACGGTCGTCCTTATCCCGTATGGCATCGTGACCGTCGCCGCGGCGTACTCGTGGAACTACGCGTGGACGCCGGAGACCGGATACTTGGCCAACCTGCTGCCGGACGGCTCCGCGCCGCTGACGGAGCAGTGGCCGTCGATCTTCATCATCATCCTGGCCGAGGTGTGGAAGACCACGCCGTTCATGGCGCTGCTGCTGCTCGCCGGTCTGGCGCTGGTGCCGGACGACGTGCTGAAGGCCGCTGCGCTCGACGGCGCCGGCTTCTGGCAGAGGCTGTTCAGGATCACGCTGCCGCTGATGAAGTCGTCCATCATCGTCGCCCTGCTGTTCCGCACGCTCGACGCGTTCCGCGTGTTCGACAACATCTTCATTCTCACGAAGGGCAACAACGGCACCGGCTCGGTGTCGATCCTCGGCTACAACAACCTGTTCAAGGCGTTCAACCTGGGCATAGGCTCGGCCATCTCGGTGCTGATCTTCATCTGCGTGGCCATCATCGCCTTCGTGTTCATCAAGGGGCTCGGCGCGTCGACCCCGGGCAACGGGGAGGAGTGACCGGACATGTCCAATGCATCCGGCAAGGAGAAGTTCTGGTGGACGATCGGCATCCTCCTGGTCGTCCTCTACGCCCTCGTCCCGGTGGCCTGGATCGCGTCGCTGTCGTTCAAGACGACCGCGACGCTGCATGATGGCCACTTCATTCCGCGCGAGTGGACGCTGGACAACTACAAGGGCATCTTCGAGACGCCCGACTTCGTCCGCGCGCTCATCAACTCGATCGGCATCGGCCTCATCACGACTGCCATCGCCGTCGTCGTCGGCACGATGGCGGCCTACGCCATCGCCCGCCTGGAGTTCCCCGGCAAGAAGTTCATCCTCGGCGTCTCGCTGCTCATCGCGATGTTCCCGCAGGTGTCCCTGGTGAGCCCCCTGTTCGACATCGAGCGCAGGATCGGCCTGTTCGACACGTGGTTCGGCCTCATCCTGCCGTACATCACGTTCGCGCTGCCGATGGCCATCTTCATCCTGTCCTCCTTCTTCAAGGAGATCCCGTGGGAGCTGGAGAAGGCCGCCCAGATGGACGGGGCCACCCCGTTCCAGGCATTCCGCAAGGTGGTGGCGCCGCTGGCAATCCCCGGCATCGTCACGTCCGCCATCCTCGTGTTCATCTTCGCGTGGAACGACTTCCTGCTGGCGCAGTCGCTGACCTCCACCGAGGCCGCGCGCACCGCGCCGGCGGCGATGGCCAACTTCACCGGCTCCTCGCAGTTCGAGGAGCCGACGGGCTCCATCGCCGCGGCGGCGATCGTCATCACGATCCCGATCATCATCTTCGTCGTCATCTTCCAACGCCGTATCGTCGCCGGCCTGACCTCCGGCGCAGTGAAGGGGTAATCAGGCCATGGCCGATATTCAGCTCAAGAACGTCAACAAGGTGTTCCCGGACGGCGCGGTCGGCGTCGACAATGCGAATCTGGACATCGCCGACGGCGAGTTCATCATCCTCGTCGGCCCCTCCGGCTGCGGTAAGTCGACGACGCTCAACATGATCGCGGGCCTGGAGGACATCACCGACGGCGACCTGCTCATCGGCGGCGAGCGGATGAACGACGTCGCCCCGAAGGACCGCGACATCGCGATGGTGTTCCAGTCCTACGCCCTCTACCCGCACATGACGGTGCGCGAGAACATCGAGTTCCCGCTCAAGCTGGCGAAGATGGGCAGGAAGGAGATCGACGAGAAGGTCGCCGAGGCCTCCCGCATCCTCGACCTCGACCCGTACCTGGACCGCAAGCCGTCGAACCTGTCGGGCGGCCAGCGCCAGCGCGTCGCGATGGGCCGCGCCATCGTGCGTCGCCCGAAGGTGTTCCTCATGGACGAGCCGCTGTCCAACCTGGACGCGAAGCTGCGCGTCCAGATGCGCGCGGAGATCTCCCGCCTGCAGAACCAGCTGGGCGTCACCACCGTCTACGTCACCCACGACCAGACGGAGGCGATGACCCTCGGCGACCGCGTCGTCGTCATGAAGGGCGGCGTCATCCAGCAGGTCGGCGAGCCGCAGGAGCTCTACCGCCGCCCGGTGAACCTGTTCGTCGCCGGCTTCATCGGCTCCCCGTCGATGAACTTCGTCCCGGGACGCCTCTCCGGCGGATCGGTCCGCACCCCGCTGGGCGACATCCCGCTGCGCGGCGAGCTGGCCGACAAGCTGGGCGCGGAGAAGGACCGCCAGGTCGTCGTCGGCCTGCGCCCGGAGGCCTTCGAGGACGCGCGCCTCGTGGAGGACGCGGCCTGGGGCGTGTCCGTCGACGTCGACGTCGAGGTCCTCGAGTCGATGGGCTCCGACAAGTACGCCCACTTCACCGCGACCGACGAGGACGCTGCGAAGCTGGGCGGCGCCGCCGCCGACGCGGGCATCACCGACCGCGGCGTCGGCGCGATGGTCGCGCGCCTGTCCGCGGAGTCCGAGATCCGCCGCGGCGATCGCGCCACCCTGTGGTTCGACCCGGCGAAGATCTCCGTCTTCGACGCCGACTCCGGCGAGAACCTGGGCATCTAGACCCGGTCCGGCCGCGGGGTCCGGCGGGGGATTCGTCTCCCCGCCGGGCCCCGTGTCGTCGTCACGCGGCGGTGCCGCCGGCAGGCCGGACTGCGGCACCGTTGACTGCGCCGCCGACGGCGTGGCCGCGCCCGGCGGGTCCGCGTCCGGTGGCGCGGACCTGTTCGAAGACCTCGTCCGACCAGTCGTGGCGGCGGGTGAGGCGATAGCGCTCGGCGGCGACCCACAGGTACAGCTCGGCGTCGGTGTGGCGCGGTGCCAGGCCCGCACGGCGGGCGGCGGCGACGACGGGAACGAACTCCTCGGTGAACCAGCGGTCGGAGACGTCGTCGCGCGACAGGAACGAGCCCTGCGCCTGCATCGCGCGGAAGCCCCACGCCTCCACGCACTCGGCGAGCTCCGCGTACTGCCACGGGTCGGGCAGGCGGATCATGGACGCGCGGGCCTCGTTGAGGGGCACGCGGGACAGGAACACGCGCCGGTGGTCCTTGAGCACCAGGTCGCGGTTGTCGCGGATGCCGTCGGCGTCGACGCGGGTGCGGATCTCGGTGACGTAGGCGTCGATGGTCCGGTCGCCGCGGGCGCGGGCGATGGAGACCCGGTGGTGGCCGTCGACGACGAAGTGCATGTCGCCGACGCGGCGCAGCTGCACCGGGGGCATGGACTCGCCGCGGCGCTGCGCGGCGTTGATGCGCTCCCAGCGGTCGCGGGAGCTCGACGTCGTCGGGCGGAAGGAACGGTCGAACTCGCCGGCGCGATCGACGGAACCGACGATGGTCTCCGTCGGCACTGGCAGCAGTCCCAGCTCGCGGCGTCCGATTTCGCCGAGGGCGCGGACGACCTCGTCGTACGGCAGGACCTGCGTGACGTCGTCCGGCTGCAGGCGCAGCCGGGAGACGGCGCGGCCCAGCCACGCCCTGCGGCGGGCGCGGGAGAAGTCCGCCTGCGCGTCGGCGTCGGGGAATCCGGTGTCGGCCATGTGCGCTCCTTCGCTGTCGTGGTGATCGGGTGGCAGGTCGTGGTCTGGTCCGCGGGGTCATGATCGGCTGCATGTCGGGGTGGTCGGGCGAGTGCCGCCGATCGGGGAAGTGCCCGTCAATGCCCGAGTATGTCCGATTGGGTCCGCTCTGGTTGCGGAGAGGTCATGGTAGATCCGCGGGGGCAACCGTGCCAGCCCAACCCGCCCATGCGTGACGACGATTACGTTTCCGGCCCGCCCGCCGGCCGGGGAGCCCCGCCCTGCGGGGCCGGCCGCGCCCGGTCCTCCTCCGGCCGGGTCGATCAACCACCCCGGGCGTCAGCGGCCGACGTGGACCAGCTCGGCGCGTGAGGGCGCGCCGGCATGAGCCGGGTGGAGCCGCAGCAGGGTCCACCCGACGGTGTTGACGATGAGGGTGGACGGGCGGCCGTCGTCACGCACGACCTCCGAGAACGGGCGCGTGCGGCCGTGCGGATGCACGTGGCCGTGGAGATGCAGGGCGGGGGCCAGATCGCGGACCAGGCCGTCGACGGCGTCGAGCCCCCGGTGCGCTGGGTCCGGATCCGCGCCGGCCAGGCCCGGGGAGTGCGTGAGCAGGACATCGGCGAGCCTGCCGCCGAGTCCGTCGGGGCCGGGAGAGGAGCGGTGGGAGAGCCGCCGGGCGCGGTGGCGGGTGCGCCGGGCGCGGCGGCGGGCGGCCGCGGGCGTCCACTGGTTCGGGCCCGTCGAATAGCGGGCGCAGCCGCCGAGGCCGGCGATGCGCAGGTCCGCGACCTCGACGGCGTCGCGGTCGGCGGCCCAGGCTCCCGTGGGTCCCGGCCAGTCCGCGGGCATGCCCGCACGGTGCCAGCCGAGGCGGCCGGGTCGGTAGCCCTCCAGGGAGGGATCGTGGTTGCCGGGCACCATCGCGCAGGGGGCGTCGTGGGCGGCGGCAACGGATTCGACGTAGTCGAAGGGCAGATCGCCGGCGGACAGGACGACGTCCGGGATCCCGCCGAGGTCGACGGCGCCGGGGACGGTCAGCGATTCGCGGACCTCGTCGGCGATGGCGAGGATGACGACGGGCCGCGGGGCCGCTCCGTATCCGGAGGCGGTTCGCTGGTTGTATCGCTGGTCGTCCATCGCGGCCCATTGTGCCGGGTGGGTCCGCGCTATGCCGGGCCCGAGTCCGGACCCGCGCCCGGCAGCGCGCCCGTGAACGGCGCGACCGGCACGCACACGTCGGGGTGCGCCGAGCGGTAGTCGCCGTCGTCGAGCGCCTCCATGACCAGGTCCAGCACGCGGGGGCTGAAGGTCATGGACA
>JAEWGK010000221.1 GCA_023388385.1 Actinomycetes bacterium
CAGCTGCGCTCCGCGGGCTTCACCGGCACCATCGAGCAGCGCAAGGTCCCGACCATCATCCCGGATCAGCTCGGCCGCGTCGCCGGCCAGCACCCGGCCCCGGGCAGGGAGATCGCCTCCGACGGCCACGTCATCCTGGAGGTCTACGAGCTGGGCCTGACCAACTAGGCTCGGCCGAACCGGTTCCGATCCCTGTCCCGGGACCGGAAAAGGGGCGGCGCGGCGATTCCCCGTGAATCGCGGCGCCGCCCCTTCGTCTCAGGTCGCCGACCGTCAGACGGCCGCCTCCCAGGCGTCGTGGTAGGCGGCGAGCTCGCCCTCGAGCCGAGCCAGCAGCTCCTCCGGGTGGTCCCCGCCGGCCTCGGCCAGCCAGTTCGCCAGCATGCGGTGGCCGTAGCGGGTCAGCACCGACTCGGGGTGGAACTGGACACCGTGGATGGGCAGATCGCGATGGCGCATGGCCATGAGCATCCCGGAGTCGGAGTGGCCGACGGCGACGAGCTCGTCGGGCAGCGTCGCCTCGTCGACCGTCAGCGAGTGGTAGCGCGTCACGGTGAACGGGGACGGCAGACCGCGGAGCACACCGGTGCCGTCGTGGCTGACCGGGGAGGTCTTGCCGTGCAGCAGTTCGCCTGCGCGCACGACGTCGGCGCCGAAGACCTCGCCGATGGCCTGGTGGCCCAGGCACACGCCGAGCAGTGGGGTGCGCGACGCCGCGGCGGCGGCGATCATCGCCTTCGTCTGCCCCGCGTCGGACGGCGTGCCCGGGCCCGGGGAGATGAGCACCGCGTCATAGCCCTCGAGCGTCGCGCCCGGGTCCGCCAGGGCGTCGTCATCGTTGCGCAGCACGACGACCTGCTCGCCCAACAGCCCCAGGTACTGCACCAGGTTGAAGACGAAGCTGTCATAGTTGTCCACGACGAGGATGCGCATGACGTGAAATCTTACTGGTAAATTGGGCGCAGACCCCATCGACCCGATGTGCACCGGAGGAACCCAGGAATGCCCAAGGCAAAGGTCAACCGCAGCACCGCGCAGGCGCCCAGCTCCTCGTCGGTCAGCCGCACCCCGGTGAAGATCAACACCACCTCGACGCCGCTCTGGTACAAGATCCTGATGTTCGGCTTCATCATCGTCGGCATGCTGTGGCTGGTGGTCAACTACATCGCCGGCCCGTGGATCCCGTTCATGGTCGAGCTCGGCGCCTGGAACTACCTCATCGGCTTCGGCCTCTTCATCGTCGGCCTGCTGATGACGATGGGCTGGCGCTGACTCCAGGCCCCGCGGCACCCGCCGCCGCGCATCGCCCCGGTCCCCTGACCGGGGCTTTTTCATGCCCGCCTACGGGGGTGATCACATGTGCACCGCCACCCCCGTTTCCCACGTTTCTTTTCCACGTGACGACGCCGGGGCCAGCCGAGTTGTCCACAGCAACTGTGACCGGCTCGGTACCGCGTGACGGGCCCGCATCGGTAAATCATCAACGTTTATCCTCCAAGTTGTCCACAGCGGTGGACAACTGATGTGGATGATCACCCCGGAACCCCGATCCACATTATCCACAGCCGGTGGATGACACTGTGCACAACTCCATTCGAACACCGCGATCCGGTGGATGAACCCCCTCAACACCCCGATTCCGGGCGTTTTTCGGCCCGGATTCGAATTACAAGAGTGAGATTATCCCCATGTGTGCATCGAAGTGTGCACAACTCCGAGTCCCCTGGCTCCGCATGCACTGCCGTGGACAACCTGTTGACCAATGGTGAACCAACCGGTAAATCCCCAGGTTGTCATTCAGTCCCAGGTTGTCCACAGGCATGTGGACACCTGGACAACGCCACCCCCTCCCTCCCCCTGAACCCGACATTGAGGGTACGGGAGGGCTCATGGATGGTTTCCCGTGGTTTCCGGGGCCGGGACAGCACCCTCCTCGGCGCCGTCGCCCACGGGGCCGGGCGGCCGCGGGGGCGTCGTCACGCACCAAAAAACCGCGGGTGGCCCGGAATTCCTTTCCGGGCCACCCGCGGTGGGGGGGCTGGTGGACGGGCGCTAGGCCTTCTCGATGTCCACGGAGGTAATGACGACCGGCTCGAGCGGGCGGTCGAAGTGGTCGGTGGCGACCTTGGAGATCTCGTCGACGACCTTGCGCGAGGCGTCGTCGGCGACCTCGCCGAAGATGGTGTGGTTGCCGTACAGGTGCGGGGTCGGCACGACGGTGATGAAGAACTGGGAGCCGTTGGTGCCGCGGCCGCCGCGCTTGCCGGCGTTCGCCATGGCCAGCAGGTACGGGCGGTCGTACTTGAGCTCCGGGGAGATCTCGTCGTCGAACATGTAGCCCGGGCCACCGGTGCCGGTGCCCGTCGGATCACCGCCCTGGATCATGAAGCCGGCGATGATGCGGTGGAAGATCGCGTTGTCGTAGAACGGGCCCTCGTTCGTGCCCGACGCGTTCTCGGTCGTGTAGTCGGCGGACCCATCGGCCAGGCCGATGAAGTTCTCGACGGTCTTCGGCGCGTGGTTGCCGAACAGGTCGATGACGATGTCGCCGTGGTTCGTGTGCAGCGTGGCGGTGGCGGTCTTGATGGTCACCCGCACAACGATACCG
This sequence comes from Actinomycetes bacterium, assembly GCA_023388385.1. Classification (GTDB taxonomy): domain Bacteria; phylum Actinomycetota; class Actinomycetes; order Mycobacteriales; family Mycobacteriaceae; genus Corynebacterium. The sequence continues at coordinate 2,609 of JAEWGK010000221.1, forward strand.
AAACGTTCCGCTCCGCGGACCACGGAATCGCGCCGGAACACATAGGCTAGGGGCAGAAACGTACGTCAACCGAGGAGCAGAACGACCTATGGCCATCCCGCTCTCGCTCGCGCTGCAGGGCGCCAAGTCCGCCTACACCGCGTACAGCGATTACAAGGACAAGAAGTCCGCCGAGATCTACGACACGCTGCAGGAGGCCAAGAAGCTGGCCGACGAGCGCACCTCCGAGGCCCGTGGAAAGGCGAAGGACGCCACCGGCCCCCTCCGCGAGGACCTGGCCGCCCGCGCCGGCGACCTCCAGGAGAAGGTCGGCGAGCTGCAGGAGAACGCGTACAAGGATCTTGAGCAGCTGAAGAAGACCGCCGCCGCCAAGCGCAAGGAGGCCGGCAAGAAGGCCGCCAAGACCCGCAAGAAGGCCGAGAAGGCCGCCGCGCAGGCCCGCAAGGACGCCGAGAAGAAGCGCGCCGAGCTGGTCAAGAAGTCCGCGAAGAAGACGAAGAAGAAGGAGGCCGGCGAGAAGTCCGGCCGCGCCGCCACCGGCACCCTGATCTTCGCCGCCGTCGCCGCGCTCATCGCCGCCATTGTCTGGAAGCTCCGCAAGAAGGAGAAGCTGACGGTCGAGAACGCCCCGGCCAAGGCCAACCAGGCCGCCTCCGCCGCCGCCGACACGACCAAGGCCGCCGCCGCCCAGGTCAAGGAGACCGCACAGAAGGTCGCCGACGACCCGGAGGCCGCCGTCGACGCCGCCAAGGACAAGGTCTCCGAGGCCGCCGACACGGCCCGCGAGGGCGTCGCCTCCGCCGCCGCCAAGGCCGGCGAGGGCGCCGAGAAGGCCCAGGCGAAGGCCGAGGCCGGCATCGACAAGGCCGAGAAGAAGGCCGGCGAGCAGATCGACGCCAACAAGGACGCCGCCGCCGAGGCCGCGGAGAAGACCGCCGACGCCGCCGACGACGCGAAGGACGCGGCCCAGGCGAAGGCCAACCAGGTCAGCAATCAGGGCAAGGTCAACGCCCCGAAGCCGGGTGCGGCGCCGCGGCCGGGCCAGAAGCCCAACCGCCCCGCAAAGTAGGCGGACGCCACCGGGGCCGCAGGCCCCGCGCGTGACGACGGCGCCCCTGCCGGATCAGTGTTCCGGCAGGGGCGCCGTTCATCGTGTCCGATCGGCCGGATCGCCGTGTCCGACCAGCTGGATCTCCGTGTCCGACCAGCTGGCGTACCATGCTCGGGCGGCCCAGTGCCGAGCCGCCCACGTCGACGACGCCGAGAAGGCAACCGGCCCACTGCGCCCTGCGCGGCGCCGCAGTCCATCCACGCAGCACCTCTGTCGCGCGTGCCGCGGACCCCATGGAACCCGGTTTCCCTCGCCCCGGCGACCGTGGTCGCCGAGTTTCCCGACTCTACGGAGAGCCACTCCTCACGGACGCCTCGCGAGCAGCGTCGGAACTCGCGACCGTGACCGCAGAAACCCGCACGGATCACGGTCAAGCATCACCGCGAGCCGCACGGTGTCCTCGTGTGCTTCCTGAGCCGTGATCCGGGTCCTCTGGCCTGGCAACGGGAACCCGCGCACGAGGGGCCCGTGGTGAAGGCGAACGAGGTCAGCTACCAGGGCACGGTCAACGCCCCGAAGCCGGGTGCGGCGCCCCGGCCGCGCCGGAGGCGGTTGCACGACGGCCGGACGTCGCCAGATACACCCCCGCCGCGACCGGGACGCACATGACGACCGCGGCGAGACGGACCGGCTCCCCCAGGATGACCATCGCCAGCACCATGCTGACCATCGGCGGCAGGAAATGGGCGACGGCGGCACGCTCGGCGCCGAACTCCCTGATGATCATCAGCCACAGGGTCATGCCCGCCATCGAGGCGCCGACGACCAGGTACACCTGCGATGCCACGAACTGCCCGGTGGCGGCCGGCGCACCCTCCAGCACGATTGCCCCGGCGAGGCACAGCACCCCGCCGGCCAGGCTCTGCACGCCCGTCGCCGCCACCGGGGAGCCGGCCGGCACGAGGCGCGGGGTCAGGACGGTGCCCGCGACCAGGCACGCCACGGCCGCGATACCCAGGCCGATGCCCGCCACCGACGTGCCGTCGTCGCCCAGGCGCACCATCCCCGACCCGGCCACGCCGGCGACGCCGAGCAGACAGCCCACCCACTGCGCCCTGCGCAGCGCCGCACCCCGCAGACTGGACAGCACCAGGACCGTCACGGGCGTCAGGGATGTCACGATGGCGGCCATCGCCGCCGGCAGGTTCGGCAGCGCCATCGCCATCAGGCCGAGGTAGCCGGCGTTGTTCAACGCGCCGACGACGAGCATGCCCGACATCCCCCGCCTGGCCATCTCCCACGTGCGCTTCGGCTGCAGGGCCAGGAGCAGCGCGCCGGCGCCGAGGCAGCGGATGGCGACCGTCGTCAGGGGGCCGCCGTCGTCGAGGGCGGTTTTCGTGGCGATGAACGCGCCCGACCACAGCACCGCCCACGTGCCGGCCAGGGCCCAGAAGCGCATGCTCAACCCTCGACGAGCCGGGTGCGCTTCGCCTCCACGCGGCGGAGGAATCGTTCGGTCTCGATTACATTCCGCCCGTGCGTGCCGTGGGCTGCGACGTCCCCGTCCCCGTCGACGGCCGTGACCTCCCATTCGACGTAGGGGAGGTCGACCTTCGTCACCGTCGCGGTGACGGTGAGCGTCGCCCCGGCGGGAGTCGGCGCCGAGTGTCGGATGTCGACGTAGGTGCCCAGGCTGCCCTCCCCGGGTTCGAGGTGGGGGTTGAGGCTTCGAATGGCCGCCCACTCCAGCAGGCCCACCATGAATCCGGTGGCGAAGACCCTGGGCATCTCGACGAACTCGGGCGACTCCGGGTAGAGGTCCGGAACCATCTTGCCGGCCCCGACCACGTAGTCGAATTCGTGCACATCTCCGATTCGCAGATTGTTGTCCATCACAGTTCTCCTTCATTCTCGTCCATCAGGTTTTCGTACAACCTCTTGCGGATCACCGCCGACGTCCCGGACGGGGCAAGAGCAAGTAGGGAATCGAGGAGATGGCCAACAAATGGTTGACACTCCTCGTTGGCGGCGGCACCGACTACGTGGAAAGAACAGATCGCTACGCCAACTGCGGCCTCGGCCGCTTTCAGTTTCGCCAACCCCAGGGTGACATCGGCGTTTTCAGAACCCTCATCCAGTGCATGGGTTGCGGAGTCCATCAGTACTCGGGCTGTCAAGTATTCTTCATAACACCCGGTGAGATCACCACGAACTGCCTGTATCTCCTCAGATTCCATGGTTCCACAACCGACCACCTCCGCCTGTGACTTACATCACTTCGTTTAGAGATGATAGCTCCTGTCCCTCCGGGTGCCTAGAGTTCCACGAAATTCCCCGAACAAGGGTGGCCAGTGGTGGTACTGGGCGGTACCGGCTTCCCCTCGCCCTGGCGACCCACCCGAGGTGGAGCTCGAGGCGGCGGCCGCGGCGTGCGAGCCCGGACACGAAGAATCCCCAGGTCTTCCGCGACCTGGGGATTCCCGTTTCGTGGAGCGTAGGGGAATCGAACCCCTGACCTCCTGCTTGCAAAGCAGGTGCTCTACCAATTGAGCTAACGCCCCGCA